>CAZUAK010000107.1:0-6806 GCA_964618395.1 uncultured Sangeribacter sp. | reverse complement strand
TGACTTAAGCATTGCATCCACGCTTGTTGTGTCTATGGGTCCTTCAGTGCGCCCTGCCTTTGCGTCCTCCATTGCCTGTCGGGTCACTTCATTAGGTTCATGATATACTGCGTCAAGCAGTAGGCCTTCAACATAATTATTGAGGCTTCGGCGATCTTTGGCTGCCAGTTCCTTCAACTTATCGAGAAGATATTTCGGTAAACGGAACACGTGGGCTTTCTTTTCAAATGCTATATCCATAATGATATCATTTTGATTACAAAAATAACTCTTCTTTTGATTAAAAACAAATTCTAACCATAAAAGCTGAGCCTCCACTCTGATACCGTAACAAATTCACCTGCAATACGGTTTGTGACGTTCATGTATCACTTTTTTGAATGGCAGAGTGGGAGAGAATAAAATGAGTCGACCCGTGGGGGCCGACTCTTTAGGTATTGGAATGAGGGGTAGGATTAGAGGATGACCTTGACGGTCTCTGCGCCTGAGCGGACAATGTAGGCGCCTGAGGAGAGGCCGATGGTGGCGGCGCCGGAGAGGGTGGCTACGTGGCGGCCGTCGAGGGTGTAGACCTCTACGGGGGCCTCACAGTAGGTCACGTTCAGCTGGCCGTCAGCTCCGTAGGCCACGAGCTTCTTGGCAGGCTCGGCGAGTGCGGTCTCCTCAACGCCGGTGACGTTGGTCGTCGCGATGGTGATGAAGCAGTTGGCCGGGACGGTCACCTTGCCCTCCTTGACGTCATAGGTGCAGTTTGCGCCATAGCTCTTGGTGATGACATAGTAGTTGTCGGGGTTCTTCACGGGGAAGTCGAAGGTGAAGGTCATGTCGCTTCCGGTCTTGGGGTTGATGAAGGTGTAGATACCCTTGTTGCCCTTGGAGTTGACCATGGTGCGGCCGTTCATCCAGTCGCTGACCTGCGCGTTGAAGGTGGCGTCCTTTGCGAAAAGCTCGGGGTTGGCCAGGCGGCAGTGGATGAGCTGAGCGTAGTTGTCGACCAGGGCGGCGCGGGCCGGCTCGTTGAGGAGATCCCAGCAGACGGTCTTCGGGCTGGTGTTGTTGCCGCCGTTGTTGTCTTTTGTTGACTGGTCGTTACCCATCTCGGAGAACTCCCAGATCATGTGCGAGCCGGGGGCCAGTATCATCTGGACAGCGGTAGAGCCAAGGCGCTGCATGCGTGCGTCGAGGTTGTCCTTGATTGCGGCCACGCCGTATGCTATCTGCTTGTAGCCGAGGCGCTGCTCGTCATGGCTCTCGAGATAGGAGACGGTCGAGCCCCAGGTGCGCGAGTCGTCAGGGGCGTAGAAACGCTTCAGAGAGGAGTTGGAGCTGTAGCCCATGGCGTACTGGCAACCCTCGTTGTTGATGTTTGCCCAGTTGAGCATGCCGGTCTGTGCCATTTCGTTTTCCTCCTTGGCACCGGCGAGGTTCTCGTTGATGAAGATGGCGTTGGGCTTCACGTCGTTCATGGCCTTCTGGATTCGGCGCATGTTCTCCACGCGCGAGAAGTTATACTGGTTCGTGCCCGAGTCGCCTGAGTTGGGATATGAGTCGTTGTCGCCAAGGCCCTTGACGAGGTCAAAGCGGAAACCGTCCACGTTATACTCTGTCAGCCAGTACTTCACGCAGTCCTCCCACTGACGGCGTACGAGGGGATTGCCCTGGTTCCAGTCGTTGAGCACGCTGTATGCGTGGGGGGCGGTGGCGTTGTAGAAGGGGTTGCTTCCGACCGGATAGAGGCGGTACCAGGGGTGCTGCCAGTCGCTCTGGTTGAAGACCATGTCGAGGATGACGGCGATGCCTTCGGCGTGACACTTGTCGATGAACTCCTTGTAGTCATCGGGGGTGCCGTAGGCCTTGTCGGGAGCGAAATAGAAGTTGGGGTTGTAGCCCCATGAGTTGTTGCCGTTGAACTCGTTGATGGGGAGCACTTCCACGGCGTTGATGCCGAGTGATTTCAGGTAGGGAATCTTTTCGATGGCCTTGCGGACGGTGCCGTTGCCCTTGGCCTGGCCCTCGGTGCCGGTGAAGTCACGGAAGAGCATCTCATAGATGATGAGGTCGTCGTGTTCGGCGGGGGTGAAGTCCTTGACCTGCCAGTCATAGTCGTTGATGTCAGACTGATAGACGGCCAGACAGACGTTGTTGACCTTCGAGGTGGGATACTTCGGCATGTCGGGATATACGCTCGAGGAGATGTACTTGTCGTTCGAGGGGTCGAGCACCAGTTTCGCGTAGGGGTCGCCGACGCGGGTCTGACCGTCGACATAGTAGTAGTAGAGATAGGTCTCGCCCTTCTCCAGACCGTTGACGGTGAGCCAGAAATAGCGGCCGTCGGGGCCGTCGTAGCGGTTCATGAGGTTAGAGTCGAGCACCTGATAGTCGTCCCACGAACCGACGATGTTGACACCGCGCTTCTCGGGGGCGGCCAGACAGAAGGTGACTGTGCCGTCGGGGTTCTCGACCGCGCCATATTTCACCTCGCCGGGATACTTGGCCACGGGAGAATCCTGTGCGTAGTAGATTTTCTGATAAATCATCTTTGTTCCGCTCTCGTTGGTGGCCTTGATGGTGAAGGTGTAGTTTCCGGGAGCGGGCAGGGTGTAGGTATAGGAGAGTTCTTTGGCGTTAGTGACGGTCTTGAGGTCGTCCTGGCCGAGCATGAGGGTGATGTCGGCTGTCTGTGTGGTGGCGACCTTGATGTTGAGGGTGGCCTCGTCGGCAGTCACGACATTGCCTTCGATGCCGAAGTCAGCGATGATCTGGAGGCCGCTTTCGAGGACGTCGACAAAGATGTCGCCGCCAGAGGCGGTCTTGCCCTGCTTGTCGCCGCCGGCGTCACGGAAGACGAAGGCAAGTTTCTTGATGACAACAGAGGGGTCGGTGATGCCGTAGTATTGGCGGATATCGCCGATATAGAGGCGCCAGAGGTTGGGAGACACATACTCGAGGAGGTACTTGTCGCTGTTGTCGAGCCATGTCGGAGCGAACTTCCAGTCCGAGTCACCGGTAGACGAGTCGGTGAGCACGCCGGTATGTGCGTAAACTTTGGCGGTGGGAGAGAGGCCTTTGAGCTGACCGTTACCTTGGTCTGCATGGAAGAAGACCCAGAGGTCCTGGGTGTCTTCCTGGACAGCTGCCGGCTGGGTTGTCACCACCTGTGCGAGGGCACTGAAGGCGACAATGAAGAGAGCTGTCAGAGTAGATAAGAACTTCTTCATATAAAGATGATTAGATGTGTGTTTGTCAGATGTGGAACCGTGTCGGGAGTGGGGTGTATCTGTATCCGGTCAGAACCCTCAACCTTTGACGGCCGGAATCCAGTCACGTTGACTGGCCGGAGGGTGTAGATGGAGAGAGGCTCAGTCTATGTCGGGCATCTGGGCGCGCAGCCCGGAATACTCCTCCCACTGCGGGTCCTCGACCGCCTCGATGAGCAGGGGCAGCGTGCGGTCCAGGGCCTCGAGTCCGCGGTTGAAGACCTTCTGGAAGATGAAGAGCGAGCGCGTGTAGAAGACCCAGTCGCGGCGTCCGTCGCCGGTATATATGCCGGTCATCACACCCGCCTGGTCCTTCTTGAAGGCCTCCAAGAGTCCGTCGGTGGCCTCCTCGAGGGTCGCGGCGTCGGTGTCGACGGGCATCCCGTCAGCCTTGGCCTCATAGTCCCAGTGAACATCCACGCGGTAGGTATACTTTCCGCTGTCACGGAACTTCGCTATCTCCTCGCGCAGGGTGACGATGACCGTCTTTCCCCCCTCGCCCTCGGCCGGAAACGAGACCCATTCTTCGCTGTATGCCATAGATGTCTGTTCAATAAATCGTTACCAACGTCGCCCCGAAGCCGTACTCGCGGAAGGAGGCATCCTGAATGTCGCAGTCATAATCCTTGCGCAGAAGATCGCGGACGGCCTTGCGCAGGACACCGTCGCCCTTGCCGTGGATGAAGACAATCTTCTGGCCCTTGCGCAGGCGGTTCTCCTTCATGGTCTTGCGGACCTCGTTGAGCTGCATCTCGAGCATGTCGCTGTTAGACATGCCGGCCGTCGTGTCGGTCAGCTCGGCTATGTGGAGGTCAACCTGGATGAGCGGCAGGAGCTTGTGGGGATTCTGACGGTCGAGGTCTATCTTCTCCGGTTTCTTCTTCGCCGGGCGGTCACCCTTGAGGGCGGCTATCTTCGAGGGCTTCTCGGCCGTGGCCTCGTACTTGGCCTTCAGCGCCTTGATGGCCACCTCTTCCTGCTCGCCCTTGTCGGCGTTCTTGTCGTCCTCGATGAGCGGAATCTCGATGACCGGGTTCTCGAAATACTTTCCCGGGCGGAAGCAGTGGAGCTTGTGGAACTTGGCCAGGTTCAGCTTGAGGGTCGCGTTGACGGGGAACTTGAGGTCGAACTCATCCTCCTCCTTGAAGGCGATGGCCTGGATGGCCACCTTCTCCATTTCGCCGAGTGTCTCGTGGGTGAAGGCGCCGAGGTCTATGAGCTCGTTGGGCTCTATCTCGCCCGAGTAGCGCAGCTTCCACCCCGTAGCGTTCGCAGCGCGGCAGAGGAAGCTGAAGAGCAGCCTGTAGTTGGAGTCGTTGACCAGCACGGCGGTGAACTTCGAGTCGCTGAGCGACTTGAGGTTAGAGGGCTCGAAGGCCAGGGCCAGCGAGATTTTGTTGCCGTAGTCTGTCTCCACGGGCTTCGGTTTGGGCGCCGGCGGGTTGATGGCCTCGACGGGGTTGGGGATCTCCTTCGAGGGGGCCTGCGGCTCGGGGCGTGCGGCGGCTTTCTTTCCGCGACCCTTATCGAAGGCCTCCTGGTCAAAAAGAAGCCGTGCCCCCGACTTGGGCCCTTCGTGGCCCGCCGGGAGAACGACGACAAGATCCGAGATGAGGACCGGCGTTTCGAAGCCGTCCTCCTCGACGTATGCTATCTTTCCCTCGATGCGCCTGACGATACCGCCGCCGACGGCATTGAGGAATCTTACTTTATCACCTATATTCATTTATGGTATTTCAACTTAAGTCTTTTCTGTTCAGTGGTGACGGGGCGCCCCCGGGGCCCCGGGCCTTCCGGGAGGGCTGTCAGTCGTTTTTGTGCTCGGCGGCCTCTTCGGCCTCGTGCTCGGCCTTTCGGCGTTCTTCGTCTACGTTATAGGCGTCTACGATGCGCTGAACGAGCGGGTGGCGGACTATGTCCTTCTTCTCGTATTCGATAAAGCCGATGCCCTTCACGCCGCGGAGGATTCCGAGGGCCTGGAGCAGGCCGCTGCGGACAGTGCGCGGAAGGTCAATCTGCGTGGCGTCACCGGTGACGATCATCTTTGCGTTCACGCCGAGGCGGGTGAGGAACATCTTCATCTGCGGGATGGTGGTGTTCTGGGCCTCGTCGAGGATGATGACGGCGTCGTTAAGCGTTCGGCCGCGCATGAAGGCCAGCGGTGCGATCTGGATAGTGTCCGACTCCATATACTCCTTGAGCTTGATGGCCGGGAGCATGTCTTCCAGCGCGTCATATAGCGGACGGAGGTAGGGGTCGATCTTATCCTTCATGTCGCCGGGGAGGAAACCGAGTTTCTCGCCCGCCTCCACGGCGGGGCGGGAGAGGATAATCTTCTTCACCTGACGGTTCTTGAGGGCGGCGACGGCCAGGGCGATGGCGATGTAGGTCTTGCCCGTACCGGCCGGACCGAGGGCGAAGGTGAGGTCGTTCTCGGCGAACGAGCGGACCATCTTCGCCTGGTTGGCGTTCCGCGGAGCGATGGGACGGCCGTTCTGGCCGAAGATGATGACCCCCTCGGCGTTGACCGCCTTGGGGACGGCGCCGCGGACGATGTCGATGATGACATCTTCCGAGAGCTTGTTATATTTCGATGCGTAAGATTCGATTTCGCGTATCTTCATCTCGAAGTCGGCGGTCTCGGACTCCTCGCCTATGACCTTGATGACGTTTCCGCGCGCGGCCATGCGCAGCTTCGGGAAGAGGTTGCGGATAAGGGCGATGTTCGAGTTGTTGACTCCGTAGAAGGTCTGCGGATCGATTCCGTCTATGATTACTGTTCTTTCGTTCATTAGTTCACTTTTACTTTCATGAGTGTGCATCAAAATAGACCGTAAATGATAAGAACCATTTATTTCAGGATTTTAAATGAATATCAATCTGTTGAGTGAACATGCCAGAGGCATCTCCCTACAGTACGGTCCTTTGATACACTGGCTGTCAGCCGACGGAGCCTTCGAGCGAGATGGCCAGGAGCTTCTGGGCCTCGACGGCGAACTCCATGGGGAGCTTGTTCATCACCTCTTTGGCATAACCGTTGACGATGAGCGCCACGGCCTCCTCCATGGGGATTCCGCGCTGACGGCAGTAGAAGAGCTGCTGCTCGTTGATTTTCGAGGTGGTGGCCTCGTGCTCGACGGTCGAGGTGTTCTCCCTCACGTCGATATAGGGGAATGTGTGGGCGCCGCAGTCGGGACCCATGAGCAGAGAGTCGCACTGGGTGAAGTTTCGGCACCCAGTGGCCCCTTTGGATATGCGGACCTCGCCGCGGTATGAGTTCTGGCTGTGTCCGGCCGAGATACCCTTGGAGACGATGGTCGAGCGCGAGCGCTTCCCGACATGAATCATCTTTGTGCCCGTGTCGGCCTGCTGCATGTTGTTGGTCACGGCTACGGAGTAGAACTCGCCGACGCTTTCGTCACCCTTGAGGATACACGAGGGATACTTCCATGTGATGGCCGAGCCGGTCTCGACCTGGGTCCATGAGACCTTGGAGCGGTGGCCGCGGCAGAGGGCGCGTTTTGTCACGAAATTGTAGATGCCACCCTT
>CAZUAK010000106.1:0-6993 GCA_964618395.1 uncultured Sangeribacter sp. | reverse complement strand
GTTTACTGAAAAACACGATTATAAAGAAAGAATACTATGGGAAATCCTATGTTTGACATTCCATATGGTCTGTATATCGTCACGGCCAACGCTGACGGACGCGACAACGGCTGTGTCTCCAACACCCTCCAGCAGGTAACCGAGACCCCCAACCAGGTCTCCGTCTGCCTCAACAAGTCGAACCTCACCACCGAGATGATTCAGAAGACCGGAATCTTCACCGCCTCCATAATCAGCGAGGCCGCCGGTTTCGACCTCTTCAAACGCTTCGGCTTCCAGTCCGGACGTGATGTCGACAAGTTCAAGGACTTCACCGGCTGCAAGAGGGTCGCCAACGGAACGATGGCAATCACCGAAGGCACAAACGCCTTCATCAGCGTCAAGGTCACCAAGACAATAGACCTCGGCACGCATCTCATGTTCATCGGTGAAGTCACCGAGATGGAAGAGCTCTCCGACGTACCCTCGGCAACGTATACATACTACCACC
The DNA here is from genome assembly GCA_964618395.1 of uncultured Sangeribacter sp. GTDB lineage: Bacteria > Bacteroidota > Bacteroidia > Bacteroidales > Muribaculaceae > Lepagella. The sequence continues at coordinate 6,503 of CAZUAK010000106.1, read as the reverse complement.
AGCACATCAAACCGAAGCCCGAACCCGTCGGAAAGGACGCGAAGGGACGCACCGTCTGGCGCTGCCGCATCTGCGGTTACGAATATGTCGGCGAAGAACTCCCCGAGGATTTCATCTGCCCGATATGCAAACACCCCGCCTCAGATTTCGAGAAGGTAGAGGTGATCGAGTAAGACTCTGTTTCAAAGAAAACGCGATAAATTTATGCCGTTTGTGAACATGCCAAAGGCATGTCCCTACAATTTATCTGTAAGTCAACCCTCTTAACGAAGATTATGTTTAAATAAAACTATGGAAACACAACAGAATAAAAAGGTTGCCGACCAGGTAGCCGAAATGATAGCCGACGCCGGCGTCAAGCACATATACGCCATCACCGGCGACAGCCTCAACGACCTCACCGACGCACTCGTCAAGGACGGTCGCGTGAAATTTGTCCACATGCGTCACGAAGAATCAGGCGCCTTCGCGGCGAGTGCCGAGGCCCAGCTGACAGGCCGCCTCGCCGCCTGCGCCGGAAGCAGCGGCCCGGGCCACGTACACCTCATCAACGGACTCTATGACGCCCAGCGGAGCAACGCCCCCGTGCTCGCCATCGCCTCCACATGCGCGTCGGCTGTCTTCGGGACAGAATACTTCCAGGAAACCAATCCGACGCTGCTCTTCTCTAACTGTAACGTATATAACGAGATGGCCGTCACCCCCACACAGGTGCCCCACATGCTTCAGGCCGCCATGCAGGAGGCCATCGGCAGGGGAGGGGTCGGCATCATCGGCCTTCCCGCCGACGTCATCGGTCAGCCGGCCGTGGAGTCTTACGCCGCAACGACACCCCTCTATACCGAGCGCGCCCCCGAACCCTCTGAAAAAGAGATAGAAGCAGCCGCCAAGCTCATAAACGGCGCTAAGTCGGTAGCCATCTTTGCCGGTTCAGGCGCCAAAGATGCCGCCGAGCTCGTCAATCAGCTCTCAGAGAAGCTCAACGCCCCCGTCGGCACGACCTATAAGAGCCAGCTCGAACTCATGGGCAAGTGTAAAAACTATGTCGGTCACATGGGATATCTCGGCATGTGGTCGGCCGAAGATGCAATAGCATCTGCAGACGTCCTTCTGCTCATCGGCATGAACTTCCCCTATCCCGGATTCTTCCAGCCCCAGACAAAGAAGATCCAGGTCGACGTACGCGCCGAGCGCCTCGGCCGCAAGACCACGGTCGACGTCGGCGTCCGCGCAGACGCAACCCTCTTCCTTAAGGCCCTTCTCCCCAAGGTGAACGCCAAGACGGACACCGCCTTCCTCGACAAGGCACTCGCGGACTACGCCAAGATACAGGCCAAGTTCCAGGAGCCGGTCAAGAATCCCGGAGTCAAGGGTGCCATACGCCCCGAGTACATGCTCAGCCTGCTGAACGACCTGGCCGATGACAACGCCGTCTTCACCGTAGACACCGGCATGAACAACGTCTGGACCTCACACTACCTCACCGCGAAGAAGGACCGCAAGATGGTCGGCTCCTTCTCTCACGGGTCAATGGCCAACGCCATGCCTATGGCCATCGGTGCGAAATTCGCATGTCCCGACCGTCAGGTCATCGCCATCTGTGGCGACGGCGGATTCTCGATGCTGATGGGCGAATTGCTGACAATCATCCAGTATAACCTTCCCGTCAAACTGCTTGTGGCCGACAACCGCAGCCTCGCCTTCGTGCGCTGGGAGATGGAGATGGCCGGCCTCACGCCCAACGAGACCAACCTCCAGAACCCCGACTTCGGAAAGATGGCCGACGTCATCGGCTTCCAGGCCGAGACCGTCGACGACCCCGCGCAGCTCGAAGCGGCCATGAAGCGGTGGCTCGCCGCCGAAGGCCCGGCGCTCCTCTCAGTCGTCACCGATACCAACGCCGCCTCGTTCAGCTTCTCCGAAAAGCTGATGGAAGCCGGTAAGCCCGGAAACCCGCTCAGCAACTTCGGCCCGCTCGGCAGCTGAGAATATTGAAAAATAGAAAGTTAAAGCCCTCCGGTTTTCCGGAGGGCTTTTTGTGTTTGGAAGTCCTGGATAATCGGCACACGAGCTTTGCTCGCGTCACTGAACTATGACGGCACCCTAAGAACCCTAAGGACCCTAAGGACCTTAAAGACCCTAAAGCCTCAGCTGACAACGTTTGTCGGATGGCCTTCGAGGAAGTTCTCCACGTTCTTGACCGTCATGTCTATCAGGCGGCGGCGCGACTCTACGGTCGCGGCCGCTATGTGAGGCGTGACGTAGCAGTTTCGGGCATACAGAAGGGGATTGTCGAGTGTCGGAGGTTCTGTTGAAAGAACGTCAACGCCGGCGGCTTTGAGGCGTCCCTCGTTCAGGGCGTCGGCCAGGGCCTTCTCGTCGACCAGCGGGCCTCGCCCGGTGTTGATGAGGATAGCGGTCGGTTTCATCTTCGCCAGGGTCTCGCGGTTGACGATGTGTGTAGTCGACTCTGTCAGCGGGCAGTGGAGCGAGACGATGTCGCTGTCTTCGAAAAGTCGGTCGAGACTTTCGGCCTTACTCACGCCGGCTGGGAGTTCCTCGGCCGATTTTGACGAGTAGGCGAGGACAGGCATCCCGAGCGCCAGGGCAATCTGCGCAACCCTGCTTCCGATATGGCCGAAGCCGACGATGCCGAAGGTCTTGCCTGCCACCTCCATCAGCGGCTCGTCCCAGTAGCAGAAATAGCGGCTGCGGCTCCAGCGGCCCGCGCGGTTGTCGGCGGTATAGTGCTCCACTCTGTTCGTGATGGCGAACAGAAGCGAGAAGACCATCTGGGCCACGGAGTCGGTGCTGTATGACGGCACGTTCGTCACGACGATTCCCCGCCTGCGGGCGGCCTCGATGTCTACTACGTTATAACCCGTGGCTATCACGCCGATATACCTCAGCTTCGGCAGCGAGTCTATCGTCTTTGCGTCGAGCACCGTTTTATTGGTCAGAAGAATTTCCGCTCCCTCGGAGCGTTCAAGCACCTGGTCCGGAAGTGTACGGTCATAGACGGTCACTTCGCCAAATTCTGAGAGCCCCTCCCACGACAGGTCGCCCGGATTGGTGGCGAACCCGTCTAAAATCACAATTTTCATATCCTTTTGCTTTTACTATTTTAACCCGGCAGAGTCGGCGAATGTTCAGCTGAGAATTTAAAGGAAGTGAAAACGAGACCGAAAATTTGATAAGTTGCAAAATTTTATTAACTTTGGCAATTGATTGTCGGCCGCGGGTCTTTTTCTTCTGTACCCGCCGACCCAATACCCTCAAAATTGAACCCGTCATGAAAATCTTCAAACTCATATTGACACTCTTCTGTGCCGTCACAGTTTCGCTCTGCTCGTGCAGTCAAAACAAGAACGCGAAGGGCTCTGAGGACGACGTGAAATCGATTGTCTGCTACTTCTCGGCGACTGGCCACACCGAAGAGGCGGCGAAGAAAGTCGCCTACGAGGCCGGAGCCGACCAGTACCGCATCATCCCTGAGAAAGAATACACGAAAGAAGATCTCGACTGGACCGACAGCACCAGCCGAAGCTCCATTGAGAGGAACAACCGTTCGGAACGTCCGGCGCTTAAAGACTCCACGATTGATCTCAGCGGATACACGATTGTCTATCTCGGCTATCCCATCTGGTGGGACACCTATCCGGTCATCATCGACTCTTTCATCGAAGCCAACGACCTCAAGGGGAAGACAATCGTACCCTTCGCCACCTCAGGCGGCAGCGGCATAGCCGACAGCGAAGCGGACCTGCGCAAGCAATATCCGACGTTGAAATTCGAGAAAGGAGCGGTCCTCAACGGCAAGAAGATGACCGAGATACGCGAGTGGGTAAGCCAGTTCCAGACCCCGGCCCACACCGTAACCGAGAAAGCCCAAAAGTAACCCCTCAAAAGAGACTCTAAAAACCCTAAGGACCTTAAAAACCCTAAGGACCCAAAAAAACTAAACCCCCTAAAACCCCCTTTTTACTATGAAAAAGATTATAGCATTAGGTGCAGTAGTAGGCATAAGCCTCGTTCTCTGTGTCGGACTCATGTTCGGCAAGTCTCCCAAAATTCAGAAAGTCATGGATTCCAAAAATAAAACAAGCTGTTGCAACGGCAAAGGCGAAAAGCTCGGCGGTCCGCTGAAGGACTTCACCTTCAACGTCTCTTCAGATTTCACCGCTATCGAGTCGTCCGTACCGGTAGACATCGTCTTCACTCAAGGCTCCGGCTTCAAGATGACAGGCCGTCTGCCCCAGAAGTTCTATGACCTTCTGGAGACTTCGGTCTCCGGCGGCACGCTGACCTTGACGCTCCCCGGCAGAAACTACTGCTTCGACGATGACCTCTTCAAGAAAGAGAAGCCGACAATTTACATCACCAACAGCTCGCTCAGCGGAGTGACCATTTCCGGCAGCGGCGACGTCAAGATCAACGGCACCCTCAAGGCCGACAACGGCTTCAACTTCACTGTCTCCGGCAGCGGTGACCTGGAGGCGAATAAGATTGTGTCGCCGAAAGATGTCAAGATTCAGGTGTCGGGAGCCGGCGACTGCGAGATAGACGCGCTCGAGGCCTCCAACTTCAGCGCCATGATAAGCGGTGCCGGTGACCTCGAATGTAAGAACGCCAAGCTCTCCAACTGTGAGATACGCATAACCGGTGCAGGCGACGCAGACATAGAGGGCACCAGCAAGACGGTCGACTTCTTTGTATCGGGAGCCGGCTCAATCGACGCCAAGAAGCTCAAGGCAACGCGCGGCTCGGCGCATGTCAGCGGCGTAGGCTCCATCTCCTGTAACGTAGACGACCTTAGCCAGCACGTCAGCGGCATCGGCGCCATCTCCAACAAGTAACCGACAACCACATAAAGCATTGTAGCGCAGGCTTCCAGCCTGCCTTAAGTACTTGCTGCCTGCTCAAAGACTCGGGGCAGGCTGGAAGCCTGCGCTACAATGCTTTATGTGTGGGTTAGGTGGTTGGGTAGAGGGCGGCGAAGGCCTTGTTCAGACGGATGATGGGGTCGGAGTAGTGGTTGCCGGGGACACTCTCGTATTCGGTGTCGATTCCCGCTGCCTTCAATAGGCTGACAATCTCCAGCGTGTTCTTTTCTACGGTGTTGAACTCGCGGACATTCGACTTCGATTCCTGGTTGCCCAACAGGAAATAGGCTTTGCCTGTCTTTGCCGGAATCTGACGTGCCTTCATCCAGTCCATGAAGCCGGCGTACCAGAAAGAGCCGGACAGCGAGGCGATATTGGCGAAAGTGTCGCAAATCATCCACTGCCACAACGTGAATAACCCGGACATCGATACCCCGACAAGGCTACGTACCGGTGCCGGGGCGAGTCCCAGGCTCTCCTCTACCTGCGGGATAACGCGGGTCCGCAGCTCGTTAAGGAACTCCGGCGAATCACCCTTGAACGCCGGCGTACCCTTCGGCACACCCGGCGCCGGCCACGGACTGAACACATTCTGCCAGTCCATACCGGTGATGACCACGATGTTGACGCCATACTTCTGAGAGGCCGTAACAATCCACTCTCCCAATATATCCATGGGATAGAGAACGTAAGCGACCTTGGTCTTATCTTCAACGGGGCTGCAAAGAATCTGCAGGTCCCCGATCTGTAGTTTTTGTAACATTACTCAATTAACTTCCCTTAATAATTTCGTCCTCGCTGGTTACAAACCCGCGAGATTTTGTTTTGTTTCTGCGGGTTTGTAACCAGCAGTACATTAATGGATTAAGCGTGCGGGTTGCAACCCGCACGGGCGGCAACCGGCGGAGGGTTGCAAACCCGCACGGGCGGAAAACCCGCACGGGCGGAACGGACGAAAGGAAGCGTGCGGGTTGCAAACCCGCACGCACGTAAATCTTTATAATTCCTTTTGAGGAAGAGGGGGTTAGGCTACGCACTTCATGCCGAGGTAAACCATCAGCAGGCCGAGGACGACGGTGGGGACGACATAGAGGATGAACTTCCACCACTGGCCCTTCTGAATCATTGCGAAACTGTCGTGGCTGAAAGAGGAGAATGTCGTGAAGCCACCGCAGAAACCGGAGATGAGGAGCGCGTTGACCAGCGGACTCATCTCGTGACGGTCAAAGAGGCCGACGAAAAGACCGATGATGAAACAGCCGATGACGTTGACTGCGAAGGTGCCGACGGGATAATTGTCGCCACAGAGTTTTTTACCGGCCAGACCGGTAAGGTAACGGCCACAGGTTCCGGCGAAACCGCCTAACCCGGCTATAAGCATATAAGTGAGAATCATAGTGTTTTCAATTTAAAGGGTTAGGCATTCTGGGTTTTAACGGCCGGTTTGCGGATGCAGGCTGCGCCGAGGGCAACCATGGCTATACCGAACACGAGGCTGGTGACCATGTAGAAGACGAACATACCGATGTCACCCTTGTCGATGAGAGAGACCATGTCGTCAGAGAAAGACGAGAACGTTGTCAGGCCGCCGCAGAAACCGGTGACCCAGAGCAGGTTTTC
>CAZUAK010000105.1:0-7060 GCA_964618395.1 uncultured Sangeribacter sp. | reverse complement strand
AGAGAAGGTACTGGTCAAGTAACCCCCACTTACACACAAAAAAAGGAGGCGCGAAATTCGCGTCTCCTTTTTTTGCGTGTGTGGGTGTTTAGTAGCGGAGGGCGATGGTCAGGGCGTTGGTGGTCTGGCGGAGGCAGAGGTGGTTGGCGTCGAACTGACGGTGGTCGAGCAGGTAGCCGACTGCAAGGCTGCGGCGGCCGAAGTTCATGGTCAGCTCGAGGTGCGAACGCACCGCGGGGGCGTTGCCCCACCAGCCGCAATGTACCAGCCCCGAGGTGTTCCCTAAGTAGATCTCATAAAACGATTCGCCGTAACCGGGCATGAAGAAGGGGCCGAGCGTCGGCACCGTCACCCGCTCGGAGAGCTCGACCGGCAGCCGGCCGAGGCGGAAGCTGTAGGAGGCCGAACCCGCCAGCGACAGGCCGGCCCAGAGGCCGAGCGAGACGGGGTTGTTGCTGTTGCGCGTCAGCCAGTAGACGTCTGCCGAGAAGCCGACATTGCCCCCGGCGGTGACGGTGAAGCGGTCTGCGAAACGGAAGATGCGCTCCATCCCCCAGCTGAAGTCGGCGCCGACGGTATACTCGATAGCCGTCCCGGGGGTGTTGGTCAGCTGGCCCCCGCCTAACGAGGCATCGAAGCGCATCCGCCACTTCAGCGGCGAGAACGGCATACCCTTTGACCAGGCGCCCGCGAGCGACGGACGGAAACCGTGGTAGTTGAGCGGCGACAGATAGGTCGAGACGACGTCGCGCCGTCCCAACACGAGGCTGTACTCCGACGTGATGTGGCGCGCCTCCTCCGGCGTCAGCTCCGCCGAGGCACTCAGCGCGACCGTGCCGAGCAGCACGGCGGGAAGCGTACGGCGGACCAGGGCCGGTAACAGTGAAAAAGTCCGGCTCATGACTCGGTGGAGTCCGCAGACTCTGTGGACTCAGTGGAGTCCGCAGACTCAAGTTCTTCAAACAGGTCGCCCTGGACAACACGCGGTCCGGACTGGTCGTCGCCCTCCTCTTCGATTTCCTCAATCTCCGCATCCTCGACATCTTCGGGTTCTTCGGGGAAACGTACCGGGGGGAGTTCCTCAATCTCGGCCACGTCGAAGGTCGAGATACGTTTGCCCTTGGCCTTGAAGCCCTTGACGGCGATGAACTCCTCGGCGTCTATGGTCAGCGACGGACGCACCGCGTCGTGACCGCCGAAGGTGACGCGCAGCAGCGGATAGGCCGTGTCGGTCAGCAGCAGCGTGCGGGCGCTCTCGTCGTTGCCTACGAAGCGCTGCGGGCGCGCCGAAGGCTCGAAGACGAAACGCTTCAGGTAGGGATAGCCCAGCGAGGGGTCGAACAGGGCGAGGGTCCAGACCTTGTGCGGGTCGAATTTCTCGATGCGCAGGATGTTGTCCTCATAGTGGTTCTGGTCTGAATAGGAGCCGGTGAAGTACTCGCCGGTCTTGGTGATGACCAGCACCTGGTCGTCGCCCTGGAACGAGCCGAGCAGCTCGCCGCGTCCTTCGTAGTTAAGTCGGAGGACATCGCGGTCAAACCATACCTTGCGTCCCTCGAGGGTAGAGGCCCCCTTGCGCTCGAGCGACAGACGCTCGATGGGGAACTTGGTGACGAGGTTTCCGAGCGAGTCCTTGCTGCGGGGCTTTATCTGCGAGAAGTCGACCATGATTTCGCGGTTGCGCGGGCGCCGTCCGTCGGGTCCGGGGACATCCTTGAGTATCACGCGCACGGTCTCGGCCTCGCCGTTGGGGTTGCACGTCAGCCACTCTATGCGGCTACCCGGCGCACCCTTCGTCAGGGTGTATTCTTTCTCGCGGGTCAGGCCGGTGATGGCACACCTCTTATAATAGTAGCAGCCGTTTCCGAGCTCGTCGGTCGGCGATACGCCCTTGCTCCCCAGCGCGCCGTTGCGGTAGATGACGTTGAAGATCCGGCGGTTGTCCTTCTTCTTATACAGGGATATGTGCTGCACCTTCTTCTTGCCGAGGAAGTACTTCTCCTGCACCTTGACTATCACGTATGTGCCGTCTTTGAAGATGACCAGCACGTCGTCTATGTCGGAGCAGGTGAACTTGAACTCGCCCTCTTTCAGGCCGGTGCCGATGAAGTTGCCCTCCTTGTCATAGTAGAGGCGTTTGTTGGCCTCGGCGACCTTCGTGGCGTCGATATTGTCGAACGAGCGGACCACGGTTCGCCGGGGGAAGTTGTGGCCGTACTTCTCCTTGAGGTGTGTGAACCACCCGACGGTATAGCGCACGATGTTCTCCAGGTTATCTTCCAGTTTGGCGACCTCGGCATCGAGGGCGGCAATCTTCTCCTCGGCCTTCTCGGAGTTGAACTTCAGAATGCGCCCCATCTTAATTTCCCACAGCCGGACGATGTCCTCGCGGGTCAGCGGACGGTAGAATCCGGGCTTGAAGGGTTCGAGGAGTTCGTCGACGCGGTTGATGGCCGAGTCCATGTCCGGGGCCTGCTCGAGTTCGGCATCCTTATACATCCGGTTTTCGATGAATATTTTCTCGAGCGAGGCGAAGAGGCGGCTCTCGCGGGTTTCTCCGAGGCGTATCTCGAGCTCGCGGTGGAGCAGGTCTTTGGTGCGGTCGACGTTATACTTCAGCACGTCCGAGACGGAGAGGAAGCAGGGCTTGCGGTCGCGGATTACGCAGCAGTTGGGCGAGATGGAGATTTCGCAGTCGGTGAAGGCGTAGAGCGCGTCGATGGTCTTGTCAGGCGATGTTCCGGGCTGGAGGTGGACGAGGATTTCGGCCGTGGCGGCAGTGTTGTCGTCAATCTTGCGGACCTTGATTTTACCCTTGTCTCGCGCGGTGAGGATTGAGGTGATGACAGACGAAGTAGTGGTCGAGAAGGGTATTTCGGTGATGGCGAGGGTCTTGCTGTCGATTTTCTCGATTTTAGCGCGTATTTTGACCGCTCCGCCGCGTGCGCCGTCGTTATATCGGGAGACGTCGATCATGCCCCCGGTCTGGAAGTCGGGGAGCAGGGAGAATTCCTCGCCGTGAAGGTAAGAAACGGCGGCGTCGCAGATTTCGTTGAAGTTATGCGGGAGGATACGCGAGGAGAGTCCGACGGCGATGCCGGCCGCTCCCTGGGCGAGCAGGAGCGGGAACTTTGCGGGCAGGGTGACGGGCTCGCGCTTGCGGCCGTCGTAAGAGAGGGTCCACTCCGTGATTTTTGGGGAGTAGAGTGTTTCGAGGGCGAACTCCGAGAGGCGCGCCTCGATATAACGGGGGGCGGCGGCCGAGTCGCCGGTCAGGATGTTGCCCCAGTTTCCCTGGGTGTCTATGAGGAGCTCCTTCTGTCCGAGCTGGACGAGTGCGTCGCCGATAGACTGGTCACCGTGGGGGTGATACTGCATGGTGTTGCCGACGACGTTGGCGACCTTGTTGAAGCGGCCGTCGTCGATGGTCTGCATGGCGTGGAGGATTCGGCGCTGAACCGGTTTTAGGCCGTCTTCGATGTGGGGGACGGCACGCTCGAGGATTACGTATGAGGCATACTCGAGATACCACTGGCGGAACATGCCGCTGAGGACCGTCTTGCGGTCCTCGATGCCTTCGGCGGCAGGGCGCGGGGTGTCCGGCGCGGTCTCCGGGTCACGGGTGGAATCCTGTTCGTTGGTGAAATCGTTGTTAAGTTCGTCTGACATGAGAGCAAAGATAACAATTTTCTCGCACACCACCACACCTCACCCCTCATTTTTTGAATTATCCACCATATAGGACGACTCGGAGGTATGGAAACTAATATTGGTGTTCTTTCGTTTTTGGTCTTTATAGTATTTGATTTTTCGTTTTTGGGAGAGAAAATGAATTTTGGTTCTTCGCTTTTGGGATAGGAAATGAATTTACCACACGCAGATCGGGAGGGCTGAGCGCAGCTCAGCCCGGCTCCCTGAGACGCAGATGGTGAAAGGATTTAACGCAGATTTTTTTATTGGATTTTTCAACATCGGAGGCACTTTTTTCGCACGCAGGCGCGCTCGGCTTACGCCTCTCCCTCATCGCAGATGGGGCCAGATGGTCGCAGATAGCCATACGCAGTTCAGCCCTCGGTAAATCTTTATTATCCTTTGGCTTGAAGAAGTATTTATCCTTTAGGCTTGATAAAGTATTTATCCTTTAGTATTGAAGAAGTTATTGCTGAATGTGAAATATTGACTATATTTGCAGCGGATAACACATATTTGGAAAGTTAAACTGATACCATGGAAATACAAAAGGAGCTGAATAATATTGGTAGCGACATCATTGGCGGTGCATTCGATGTGCGTAATCATGCGGGTAAATTTCTTCGCGAAGCGTATTATGAAGGGGCGCTGGCTTATGAACTGACTAAACGGGGACACCTGGTGGAGCGTCAGGTTGAACTGTCGGGCTATTATAAGGGTGTGGTAGTTACGGATAAGGCTTTCAGAATCGATCTGTTAGTGGACAAAAAGGTTATAGTGGAGATCAAGTCAGAGAGCTTGTTGTGTGGTGAGGAATTTAAGCAGATCTTCACTTATCTCAAATTAAGCGGTCTCACATTGGGATATTTAGTGAATTTCAGTGCTCCGCTTTTTAAGCCGCAAGTATGGAAAGAAAATCCGGATTACAAAAACGGAATATTCAGAATTGTAAACCAATTCTGAATTCAGAATATGGCATACATGATAAACTCACCATTTCTTTCAGTGATGGCACAAACTGCGACTATCTGGCAGCATCTGCGTTGGGGGCGAGGCGTTAGCCAAGCGCACCTGCGTGCGAGAAAAGTGCCTTCCATGGTTGAAAAATCCAATAAAAAATCTGCGTTAAATCCTGCCCCCATCTGCGTCTCAGGGAGCCGGGCTGAGCTTGCTCAGCCCTCCCTTTCTGCGTGTGGTAAATCTTTTTTTTATTTTTTATCCATTTCATCTTTATCATTTTCCTCTTTGACATTTTCATCTTTTTCTCAACCTTTATTAGCTTTATGCCGAGTGTTTAAGTCCGTTTCTTCTGTGTCACTGGCAGTTTGCATCGCTGTGATGGCTGCGGTGTGCTCGGGATGTAGCGACGAGGTGGAGTTCAAGGGGGATGCCCGCGGGTCTTTCGAGGCTCTGTGGAGCGTCATCGACCGGCAGTATTGCTACTTTGAGGAGAAAGACCTTGACTGGCAGGCCGTTCACGAGAAATACAGCCCGCTCATCACCGACGATATGCCGGTCAGCCGCCTCTTCGATGTCTGCTCCGCCATGCTCGACGAACTGAAGGACGGTCACGTGAACCTCATCGCCCCCTTCTCAACGAGCTACTACCGGGCGTGGTGGAGCGACTATCCGGCCGACTTCCGCTGGCGAACGGTCCAGGAGTCGTATCTCAAGTTCCAGTACTACCAGACCTCCGGCATATCGTATGCCGTCTTCGGCGACGACGAAGGGGCCCTGGTGGGATACATGTACTACCCTTCTTTTTCGACGACCATCGGCGAGGGGAGCCTCGACTATATCATGAGCGCCTTCTCGGGGTGCAAGGGCCTCATCATAGACATCCGCGACAACGGCGGCGGACTGCTGCTGAACATCGACACGCTCGTCGGCCGCCTCATCACCGAGAAGACGCCCGGCGGGTGGATTCGCCACAAGCGCGGACCGGGCCACGACGACTTTTCGGACCCCTACCCTATCGAATACAAGCCGGCCGACAAGAAACGGATACGGTGGGAAGGGGGCCCGGTAGTGCTGCTGACAAACCGAGGCTGCTACAGCGCGGCCAACGACTTCGCGGCCGTGATGAAGAGCCTGCCGGAGGTCACACTCATCGGCGCCAAGACCGGCGGCGGGGGCGGACTCCCCTTCTCGAGCGAGCTGCCCAACGGCTGGGGCATACGTTTTTCGGCCTCACCCATCACCGATGTGGAGGGACACACGACAGAATATGGAATTGACCCCGACATAGAGGTGCACGCGCCTGACGATCAGCTCATTGAAGGCACCGATGCAATCCTCGACGCGGCCCTCGAGTTCCTCTTCAGCGACGGAAAAGCGGCTCAGAATGGTGCCGAAGCTTCAAAAAGTCGGCGTTTTCGGCCCTCAATTCATTAAAATTTATTAAATTTGCAATTCCGAAGCTTAACTATATGCGCTAACTCATGTGGATTTTTCACACCATATATCACTCCAAGATCTGGGGCGGCCGATATATCGCCAAGCTCAAGGGCATTGAGCCGGTGAGCGACTCTATCGGCGAGAGCTGGGAGCTGTCCGGTCTTCCGGGCAATGTGTCGGTCATCAAAGACGGCACGGACTCCGGGCTTACGCTCAACGACCTTGTGGAGAAGATGGGACCGGAGCTGTTGGGCCGTCGCAACTTCGAGCGGTTCGGCCACAACTTCCCGCTGCTGATAAAGTTCATAGACGCGCAGGCGGACCTGTCGGTCCAGGTGCATCCGGACAACAAGATGGCCGCCGAGGAGGGACTGCCCCACGGAAAGACCGAACTGTGGTATGTCGTCTCGTCCAAGCCCGGGGCGCAGATAGCCAACGGATTCCTGAATCCCGTAGACCCGGCTGACTATCGGGACCTTCTGAAATCGGGCCGGATAGAAGACTCGCTGCGGTATATCGAGACGAAGCCCGACATGGCCTTCTTCATCCCCGCCGGGAGGGTGCATGCCATCGGCGGCGGCAACCTCATCTGTGAGATTCAGCAGTCGAGCGACACGACCTACCGCCTGTATGACTACAACCGCCGCGACGCCGACGGCAACCTGCGCGAGCTACACACCGAGAAGGCGTTCCGCGCGCTGGACTTCGACGACTGTAACGGCGACTGCCTGCAGCCCGAGCGTCGGTCAGAGGTGGAGAAGAAGATAGCGGAATGTGACGAGTTCAGCGTCAACCTGCTCGAGTCGGAGGCGCGTATAGACCGCGACTACAGCGAGTTGGACTCGTTTGTCATCATGATAGCCATCAAGGGTGACGTGGAGCTGGAGAACCGTCGCGAGGACGGCACCCAGACGACGCTGCCGATGCGCGAGGGCGAGGTGGTGCTGCTGCCGGCGACGGCGCGTAGCCTGTC
>CAZUAK010000104.1:3895-7252 GCA_964618395.1 uncultured Sangeribacter sp. | reverse complement strand
TGGCCCGTCTCCGCCCGATCCTCATGACCTCTCTGGCCATGATCATCGGTCTGCTCCCGATGATGTTTGCCCACGGTGCCGGCGCCAACGGCAACCAGGCCCTCGGTACCGGTGCAGTCGGAGGTATGCTTATCGGTATGATTCTCCAGGTGCTCATCGTCCCGGCCCTCTTCGTGGCCTTCCAGACACTCCAGGAGAAGATCAAGCCTCTCGAATGGAAAGAAGAAGGTGACTCCGATATCGCCCCCGAACTTGAACAGTACACTCCTCAGAGATAAACAAAGATGAACAAGACTATCAAATTCGCAGTCATCATCCTGCTGGCCCTCGCTACAGGAAGCTGCAACATATACAAGAAGTATTCCCTGCCGGCCGAGTCGAGCACCATCGTGGGCGACTATGACAAGGCCATGCAGGCACCCGTAGACTCCGCGTCACTGCCCATGCTGGGGTGGGAGCAGGTCTTCACCGATCCTATCCTTCAGGGTTACATAAGGAGCGCACTTGAGAACAACACCAATCTCGAGAACGCGCGCCTGAACGTAGACATCGCGCGCGCCCAGCTTCAGGGAGCCAAACTCAGCTACTTCCCCGCCGTATCGCTTAACCCCAATGTCGGAACCTCCAGTTACGGAGGTTCCGAGATGAAGGTCTCGTATACAATCCCCATGGCCATCTCATGGGAGATAGATGCGTTCGGCAAAATCCTGAACCGCAAGAGGGGTGCCAAGGCGAGTGTAGAGCAACTCGAGGCCTACGAGCAGGCCGTCCGCTCACAGATAATCTGTGGAGTAGCCTCGACCTACTACACCATCGTGCTCCTCAAGCAGCAGCTGGACCTCTCCAAGAGAACCGCGCTCATCTGGAAAGACCAGGTGCAGACGATGGTCGACATGAAAGAGGCGGCCATGACGACAGAAGCATCTGTCGTACAGAGCCGGGCCAACTACTATTCTATCCTGTCAACCATCCCCGACATCGAAGCCTCCATCATAACGGCCCAGAACTCTCTGGCACTGCTTCTGAACACCTATCCGACAACCTTCGAGGTCACCAACGACCTGAAGTTTGAGCTCCCCGTCGACCTCTCGCACGGAGTGCCCATCTCATATCTCGCCGTCAGACCTGACGTGAAGGCGATGGAACGTGCCGTGGCTGCGGCCTACTACTCTGCCAACTCAGCCCGAGCAGCCTTCTATCCCTCGCTCGTGATCTCGAGCAACGGCGGATTCACAAACCTATTGGGCTCCATCATCAAGAACCCCGGAGAATGGTTTATCCAGCTCGCCGGTTCGCTGACGGCTCCTCTGTTCTCAAGAGGCCAGAACATAGCCACCCTCAAAGCTGCCAAGGCTCAGCAGAAGCAGGCCATGAACAACTTCGAGTACAGCATCCTCAGCGCGTCTTCGGATGTCAGCAACGCCCTCGCCTCTATAGAGAAGAACAGCGTGAAGCGTTCGCTCATCCTCAAGCAGGTTGACGAGCTCGAGAAGTCGGTAGAGTATACCAACGACCTGTTCCTGCTCAACCGCGGTACGTACCTCGAGTTGCTCACCGCGAGAAGCCAGCTTCTCCAGGCGCAGCTGTCGAGCCTCGCGGCATGGCATACCGGCGTCACATCGCTCATCAGCCTTTATCAGGCTGTCGGAGGCGGACACTAATCCGTATAACCTAACCCCTATAAGTAGTTCTTATATACTATGGCTAACAACATCAGTAATTTGGCTCATGTCAGCCCGAAGGCCAAGATAGGTGACAATGTCACGATAGATCCGTTCGCCTATATCGAAGACGACGTGGAGATCGGTGACAACTGCCATATCCGCTCCCACGTGGCCATCCTCAACGGCGCACGCATCGGAAAGGACAATGACATCTATCACGGCGCCATCATCGCGGCCGAGCCCCAGGACTTCAGGTGGCACGGAGAGAAGTCGTATGTCAAGATAGGAGATAACAACCGTATCCGCGAGCAGGTCATCATCAACCGCTCCATCCGCGAGAACGGGGCGACCTGCATCGGCAGCAACAGCTTCATCCTGGCACAGTCCCACATCGGACACGACACCTGTATCGGTGACTACAGCGTACTCGGCAACGGCGTCAAGATTGCCGGTGACTGCAAGATAGGCAGTTACACCATCCTCTCCACAGGCGCGAAAGTCCACGAAAGATGCGAGATCGGCGACTGGGTGCTCATCAAAGGGGGCTGTCGCGTAAACGGCAACATCCCGCCTTACGCCATCATGGCCCACAACCCGATTGTATACTACGGAGTCAACGAGGTCATCCTTCGGAAAGGTGGCTTCTCCGAAGAGACAATCAAGGACATCTCCAAGTGCTTCCGCCATATCTTCAGATCGACCACGGCGACCTATAACGCCCTGCGCCGAATTCAGGAAGACATCCAGCCGAGTGCGGAGCGCGACGCCATCATCGACTTCGTGAAGGCGCACGACTTCAAACTCGCTGCCGTTGACCAGAATTCAAACAAATAATTGAGCTATCAAGTACCTCCCAGACCCGGTTTTTGCCGTCTGGGAGGTACTTGTTTTATTCTAAATAAAAGGGTTTTTATTCAAACTAAAAGGGTAAGTATAAAGATAAAATGGGTAAGGTAATCGAGATATCAGACATCAGCGACATCCGTCTCGCGCCCTATGCGAGGCTGACCGAAGCTGAACTGAGAAACAGGCTTGAGCCGGAGAAGGGGATATTCATCGCCGAGAGTCCTAAAGTCATTTCGGTCGCGCTCGATGCAGGATATGAGCCGGTTTCTCTGCTTTGCGAGTCAAAGCACATTGAAGGGGACGCGAAAGGATTGATAACGAGAATGCCGGAGGTCGACGTATTGACCGGGTCGAGAGAAATGCTGCAGTCACTGACCGGTTATAAACTGACGCGTGGGGTACTCTGTGCGATGAAACGGCCTGCGCACCCTGCTCCGGAAGAAATTGTCCAGGAAGCGAAGAGGGTAGTGGTGATAGACTCGGTGACTGACACGACAAATATCGGGGCCATCTTTCGCTCAGCCGCCGCGTTGGGTGTGGACGCTGTCCTGCTCACTCCGACGTCCTGCGACCCGTTGAACCGTAGGGCGATCCGTGTGTCGATGGGCTCGGTCTTCCTGATGCCCTGGACATGGCTTGACCGTCCTGTGGAGGCTTTGAAAGACTTAGGCTTCAAGACAGTGGCCATGGCCCTCGTAGACCGGTCTGTCAATATAGACGACCCTATGCTCAAAAGGGAACCTCGCCTCGCCATAATCATGGGCACCGAGGGTGACGGGCTTGACAAAGGGGTGATAGCCACGGCCGATTACGTCTGTAAGATACCGATGTTCCACAACGTGGACTC
>CAZUAK010000104.1:0-3795 GCA_964618395.1 uncultured Sangeribacter sp. | reverse complement strand
GGGATAAAACCCGAGAGGGGATGAAGCCGTTATAATATAAAACGGTTCTTAAATAGCGCATCTAACTATGGAAAACACACAGACCGCAACGGCCCCCAAGCAGGGGCCGACGGGTGGTTATTTTGTATTTTTAGTGATTTATCTGGCGATGTTGAGTGCCTTCGGGTCATTCGTCAACGATATGTATCTGCCTACGCTGCCGGCGATGAAGCGGGCCTTTCTGTGCTCTACTTCTACGGTGCAGTTGGGTTTGACCTTCGGCATGATAGGTCTCGGCCTCGGAGAGCTTATCCTCGGTCCGTTGAGTGACCGTTACGGCCGCAAGCCGATTTTGGTCGCGGCCCTCATAGTCTTCTGTATCGGAGCCGCGGGTAGCGTCTTCTCACCGACAATCCATGTCTTCCTTTTCTGGCGACTGATTCAAGGCTTGGGCGCATCGGGTGGCTACTTCCTCGCGCGCACCATTCCGGCCGACCTCTACGGCGGCCGTCAGTTGGCCAAGGTCATGGCCCTTGTCGGAGCTATAAACGGCTTCGCGCCGGCCAGTGCGCCGGTCATCGGTGGCCTCGTAGCTGACTCGATTGGGTGGAAGGGTATATTCTGGATACTTTTCGGATTCTCGGCCATGCTCCTCATCCTGTCACCGGCGTTGAAAGAGTCCCTGCCTAAATCACGGCGCGACACAGGCCGGTTCGGTACCGCTTTCCTCAACTACGGCTCACTCATCCGCAACAAACGCTTCGTGACACACACCTTGTTGAAGGGAACGGCCCTCGGTGTTCTTTTCGCCTATATCTCTTCGGCACCGTTCATCATCCAGACCCACTTCGGCTACACTCAGTTGCAGTTTGGCCTTTGGATGGGACTCAACGCATTGCTGGTGGCCGCCGGAGCGACACTGGCCCTGAAATTCCGGCCCTTGAAAAAGGCGGCCGTATGGGGTGGACGCATACTGGTGCTTGTGGCGCTCGCACAGTTCTTCTGCTACTTCTTCATTGACAATTTCGCGGTTTATGAAGTGCTGAATCTGCCCATGCTTTTCTGTCTCGGGATGTTGTTCACCGTCGGCAATACCTTGTCGATGAACGAAGGCAGAAAATGCGCCGGCGATGCTTCGGCGCTCATCGGACTTGTCGGGTATATCTTCGGTGCGATCGTTTCGCCGCTTGTCGGCCTCGGAAACGTCCTGCACTCAACGGGCATCGCCATCCTTGCCCTGTCCGCGCTGGTATTGGTTTTCGCACATCTGTCTCGTGAACTGCCGGCCGACCTCAACGCCCAGGCATGATAATAGCGACCTCCGGAGAATTCTTCGGAGGTTTCACTTTGTCAGACGGGAATTTTGTCGTAATTTTGCAGAAACTCTATATCCCATCGAAATGACAAGGAAAATATTGAAATATGCCACTGCCGTCATGCTGTCTTTGCCCCTGACTATGACGGCTCAAAGTGAGACTGAAAGCCTGCCCCGTGTAGAGCGGGACGGACTGGAGTTCTTCATGTATGAAGTGAACAAGGACGAGTCGCTTTATGGCATATCGAAAAGGTTCGAGTGGGATATAGATGAGATCATAGCCTATAACCCCGATGCGGGCGGCTCGTTGAAGAAGGGTTTCACCCTCTATTATCCCACGGGGCGCACGGTGAAGAAACCCTCTCAGCAGCCGAGTGCGACAGCCGAAAGCGTAACCGTTGAGAAGGATCTGCCCGAGTTGGCCGAGGCTGAAAAGGCCAATAAAATCTTGCGTGAAGACAGTGTCGCGCCTAAGGCTACGGGGAATCAGCCGGAAGCGGGGCGACAGTCAGCCGGTGAAGCTCAGGATGAGAAGCCCGACGTCTCTTCCATGACCGGGGTCACTACCACACAGACCGTACCGACTGAAAACAGCGGGACGGAGGCACTCGGGGCGCCTGAAGATGGGGTGAAGGCTGACCGCGAGGCCAACGCCCCCACAGATTCAAACCGTGAGCTGCGTCTGGCATTGCTCATAGAAGACCCTGCATCCAAGCGAGAGTCCGAATTCACTAAGGGTGTACTCATGGCCCTCGACGCGAGAAAGACTGACGGAGAGAAGATAAACCTGAAGATACTGTCGGCACCGGCCTCAGAAAACGACTACGAAACCGTAGTAGCCGAGCTTGAGGAGTGGCAGCCCGAACTGATTTTCACGACCCACGAGAAAAACTTCCCCTCATATCTCCTCGAGTATGTCAACGAGGGACCGACTGAGCTGGTGAATGTGTTCGACGTCAAGGATGACTCTTTCGAGAAGAATCCGGGTGTCATACAGATGATGACCCCTTCCGTGTCTTTCAGCAAGGATGTTGCCAACTTCGCCGCCTCTCGTTTCAGGGACCGCGATCTGATTGTCATCGGTACCTCAGACAGTGCCGACGAGGTAGGCTCGCTGATGGTTGAGCAGTGGCCGGGACGCACAGTTGACAATGTGACCCCGGAGATGCTGACCGATATGGAGTTTGACGAGAACCGCTCTTATCTGCTCTATGTGAACGTCACGACAAAGAACGATATCAACCGCCTCCTGACGCTCATCGGCGAGAAGAAACTGCAGTATCCGCTGGCCGAGATCTCGGTCTTCGGCCGTGCAAACTGGATTGTGTATGCCGATGCGCTCAGCGACAAGTTCTTTGATGCTGACGTCTATTTCCCCTCGCGCTTCTATTTCGAGTCTGACAGCCGTCGGGGAAAGGACTTCCGCTCTAAGTTCACCGAGCTATACAGCCATAACCCGGTGAAGAGCTTCCCGATGTTCTCTGTTGCCGGCTATGATGAAGCCAACTACTTTATCGACGCGCTGCGAAAGAACGGAGGCAACTGGAACCGCACGACCATCGGCGGGACGACCCCGCTTCAGGCTGAGATACGTCTCCAGCCGGTTGAGGGCGGTGGTTTCGTCAACCCGATATGTTATGTCGTGAGGTTCGCACCCTTCAAGATGATTGATAAAATGCCGTTGAAATGAGGCGTCGATTAACGGTCCTGCTGACCCTGTTGTTTATCTGTCTGCTAAAGGTCTCCGCTCAGACTCATTATGACTCCAGAATTTCGTTGGGAGTCAGGGGAGGTGCCGATATGTCGAGGATGTTCTTTTATCCCTCGACCGAGCAGACCTTCAACTTCGGCGGTACGGCCGGCGTCACCTTCCGGTATGTCGAAGAGCGGCACTTCGGAATCATCGCTGAGCTGAACTGGTCACAACGGGGGTGGCGCGAGGATTTCGAGGATCTTCCTTTCAAGTACAGCCGGACGCTGAACTATCTTCAGCTTCCCGTATTGGCCCATATCTACTTTGGGCGCCGTGGCCGCTTTTTCATAAATCTCGGTCCGGAGTTCGGCATCCTTCTCGGGGAGAGTACTTCGTCCAATTTCAATCCGTGGAAAATTTCGGAGATACCTGATTTTCCGGTGAAGAACCGTATGAACTCTCAGTTGACAGAGAAGGCGAAGGGAGGTTTCGATTATGGCATCACGGCGGGGTTGGGTGGCGAGTTTCTTGTCAACTCACGAAACTCCCTCTCTCTCGAGGCCCGGTTTTATTATGGCCTTGGGAACGTCTTTCCCTCCAAACGGACAGATCCGTTCCAGACCTCGACACAGATGACCCTCTCGTTGGCCTTGGGATATTGGTTCCGGATAAAATAACGGCGAAGCCCGCATTTCAGCGCGTGATAAGCCGAATATCATGATTAAAACACAACATAAGAATCACTTATATGAATAAGGTAGTGGTCAGAGCTCTCTCGGGCCTGGTATATATAGCGATAATCATCGGG
>CAZUAK010000103.1:0-7342 GCA_964618395.1 uncultured Sangeribacter sp. | reverse complement strand
GTGGGGATCTTGGGGGCCTTAGGCGGGGGCGCGGGAAGGGTAGAAGAAACTTTCGTTTAAAAAACAGATAAACAAGGCGATATGGCAGTCAAGAAAGAGAGCGGTCCGAGTTATCGCGAGATATTGAGTCAGATAAAGAAGAAAGAGACGGCACCGATTTACCTCCTTCAGGGTGAGGAATCGTACTATCTCGACATGCTCGCCGATGCCTTCGAGTCGCAGCTCATTGCCGAGGGAGACCGGGATTTCAACCACACGGTCCTCTATGGCGCCGAGACCGACACCGCCTCGATCGTCAGCGCCGCCCAGCAGTATCCCTTCATGGCCGACAGGCGGCTGGTGCTCGTTCGCGAAAGCCAG
Source organism: uncultured Sangeribacter sp. (assembly GCA_964618395.1). GTDB lineage: Bacteria > Bacteroidota > Bacteroidia > Bacteroidales > Muribaculaceae > Lepagella. Next base: position 6,982 of record CAZUAK010000103.1, on the reverse strand, counting down.
GCACTGCCCCGGGCCAAGCAGGAACTGGAGAAACTCGCACCTTACGCCCAGCGCCCCAACGACGAGACTACCCTTGTGGTCGTTTACAAGGGCGAGCCCTTCAAGGCCTCCTCAGCACTTATAAAGGCCATAAAAGGGGGCGGAGGGGTCGTCTTCACCTCCAACAGGCTCAGGGAATATGAGCTGAAAGGCCCAATCAGGGACTATGTCGCCAAGAAAAGCTACGGCATCGACGACGAAGCCATCGAGATACTCATAGCACTCGTCGGCAACGACCTGAGCAAGCTTTTCGGAGAAATAGACAAGATGACAATAGCCGCCGGGACTAAGATGAACCGCATCAGCCCCGCGCTTGTCAGGAGCATGACAGGGTTGAGTAAGGAGTTTGACCGCTTTGAGCTCTCCAAAGCCATCGGTCAGCGCAACTACATGAAAGCCATGCTGATAGTCAGTCAGGCGGCTCGCAACCCCGGCAAGAACCCGTCGGTCATGCTGTTAGGCTCCATCTTCAATCTCTTCCGCAACCTCTGTATCGCCCACAGGCTTATGGACAAAAGCGAAACCTCGATAATGGAAGCCACCGGGGCGAAGACCGTCTACGGAGCGCGTGAGATAATAGACACGATGAGGAATTACAACCTCTCGCAGGCCATGAAAGCGATATCGGCGATAAGGGAATTCGACTGCAACATGAAAGGCATCCGCTCCCAGCAGAAAGAACACGAGCTGCTGAAGGAGATGATTTTCAGGATAATGACCGCCGTCTGAGTTTAAGTTTGAAGCCCTTGCGGTACTGGCCCTTGCCCTCGGTCAGGCGTCCGTACTGAACGGCGTGGACCGGGCAGACATGATAACAGGCCGTGCATGAATCGCAGTTAGTGCCCCACTTCGGATGGCCGCCGACCATGGCGATGTTATTCTCCGGACAAACCTCTGCACATTTTCCGCAAGAGATGCACTCGTTGGTCCAGTGCCACTTCCGAGTGTTGACCCCCCACTTCAGGAACAACGGATAGACGAGGTGCGACTTCAGCTTCGGGAAGCTGCCCCGGTGAACGTCCTCAATCGGTCTGTCCCCCTTTTTGAATGCCTTTATTTTCCGCGCAATCTCCTTTACGCGCGGTTTCAACGCATCAAGCTTCAGGTCCTCGACAGCATCCTTATCCACATCGAAACCCGGGAGGAGGACATAGACGTTGGGGGCTATAACGCTCCAAGCGCCTGAGAGTTTGGCGCCGCGCCCGGCGCAGGTGTCCCGGAACATATCGACAGCCATACCCGTTTCGTCACCGCATGTGGCCACACACCAGAGCCGGGTCTCACCACGGCTTATCCTCTCGATGAGGGTTTCCGGAAGACGGCTGAAGAAGCCGGACACGACCGGAGGCACACCCCAGGCATAGACCGGGAAGGCTATCACGAGGTCTTTGTCACGGGTCTCGAACCGCTGCGGATCTACGGTCGGGATGAGTTCTGCCGAAGTTTCGAGTTCGGTGGCCAACAGGCGGGCGACATGGGCGGTGTTTCCGGTTCCGGAGTAGTAGAGAATCATTTTATGATACGTTTGAAGGGGCAGTAAGGGGGCTGTCAGTGTTGGTCAGCGTCTGGCAGGTGCTGGCCGGTATAGGTCAGGGCTGGTCGGTATAGTTTGACCACTTCTCAATCAGGGCGGTCATGTCGGCCGGGATGGGACACTCGAAATCCATCTGCTTCCCGGTCCGGGGATGTACAAACCCTAACGTGCGGGCATGAAGGGCCTGGCGCGGACAGGTGTCGAAACAGTTTTCGATAAAGCGGCGGTACTTGGCGAAAGTAGTGCCCTTAAGAATCTGGTCGCCGCCATAGCGGGCGTCATTGAAAAGAGGGTGACCGATATGGCGCATGTGGACGCGTATCTGATGGGTGCGGCCCGTCTCGAGCACACACTTCACCACCGTCACATAACCGAACGACTTCAGCACCTCATAGTGGGTAACTGCATGTTTGCCGATGTTGGGGTCGTCAAACACAGCCATCTGCAGCTTGTTCTTGGGGTTGCGGGCGATGTTGCCCACGATGGTTCCCGTCGGCTCATCGAAGCGTCCCCAGACGACTGCCACATACTCACGCTTGGTCGTCTTATTGAAGAACTGCTGGCCGAGATGGGTCTTCGCCTCGGGCGTCTTCGCCACCACGAGCAGTCCCGAAGTGTCCTTGTCGATACGGTGAACAAGGCCGAGGCGCGGGTCTGAGACGTCATAATCGGGGTTGTCGCGAAAATGCCATGCCAGGGCGTTGACGAGGGTCCCGTGATAGTTGCCGTGGCCCGGGTGGACTACCAGTCCCGCCGGTTTGTTGACCACGAGCAGGTCCTCATCCTCATAAACTATATCGAGGGGGATATCTTCCGCGATGATTTCGAACTCATAACGGGGACGGTCCATCACGATGGAGACGACATCTTCCGGCTTCACCTTATAAGAAGACTTCACCGGTTTGCCGTTCACCAGCACGCACCCCGCGTCGGCCGCCTGCTGGATACGGTTACGCGAGGTCTTGACCATTCTGTCGGTCAGGAACTTATCGACGCGAAGCAGCTTCTGACCCTTATCGGCCTCGAAACGGAAATGCTCATAAAGTTCACGACCGTCCTCGGTCACGAATCCCGGCTCCTCCAGGTCCTCCCCTGCGGCCGGATAATCCCCATCCGTTAGTACCTCCCCGGTCACGTCCGGAAGTTCAGCGGCCTTTACCGCTTCCGCTTCCGCGGACAACTCCGGATTATTCGATATACTCATACTCTTCGGTCGGTTCATCGGTTGATTCAGTTTCGGTCACGGGGTCTTGCGAATAGACCGACTCATAGGACTGACCTGTCTGGCGGCGATACTCGATCTCCGAGAGCGAATCGCGCAACGCCTCCAGACGTCCGTCATAGACTTCGAGGACTATATTGGCGTTCACCGGGACGCTCTCCGTCTTCTTGACGGTATGTCCGTTGGCCATCACTCTGACCACACAGTCATTGTCTCCCAGGACGCGGACTACCTTGATATTCTTGAATCCGAGCTCCTCGAGGCGCGCCATGCCGTTGCGGAACGAGAAACCGCGGAGGGCATCCTCGGCCGGACTGTTGTCCTCGTCGATGACCACCTCTTTCGGGTTGACGGCGTTGATGTAAAGGAAAATCTTGCGGCCCGGCTTGACTACGGAATTGGACTTCGGGAACTGCTCGATGACAAACCCCGGCTTCACGTCGTCTATATAGAGGGAGTCGCGGATATCGACCCTGAAACCGTGGTCGTGAAGGACCTTTATCGCCTCGGTGTAAGACATGTTCTCGACCGAGGGGACGACGTCGGACTCGCCGTGTTTCGTGAAGATGGCCAGGGCGAGATAGCATATAAGGATACCGAGGAACCCGACCGCGATGATTATGGCCAGGTTTGAGAGTATGGGGTGACGCTTGATAAACGACCCCTGATCAGGTTGGTTTCCGTTGTTCATTGGTCAAAAAGATGAAAGGCACAACGCCAGAAAAGCGGGCGCCGGGAGAGGAGGAGGACGACCGGCGCCCTGTGAGGGGGGCGACGCAAAGCGCGCAAAGCCCAAAAACGTGGTAAAGTTAGCAAAAAATAGTGAGACGACCGCCAACGGGGAGGAAATATCGCGGTCCGAGGCACCGTTTCATATAAAAACGGGGGTATAAAAGGGGCTTTAGATACGAAAAATTGGTTAAAAGTGTCCAAGTTATCCGAAAAATTAGTAACTTTGCCGAGTTATGAAGACAAGCACACTGATTTCACTTCCGCTACTTCTGCTTCTTTTGGTCGCCGGGGGATGTAACGAGTATGCCAGGGTCATGAAAAGCCCCGACCTGAATGCCCGTTATGAATATGCCAAGAAAGCCTTTGACCAGAAGAAATATGTGCAGGTCACAACGATCATGCAGGACCTGATCACGCCGATGCGAGGAACGGCAGACGGTGAGGATGCCCTGTACCTGCTGGCCAGGGCCTACTATGAGAACAAGGACTATCTGAACTCAGGCGTTTACTTCAAGACATACTACACCCGCTATCCCCGTGGGAAGTATACCGAACAGGCCCGCTACTACTCCGGCTACGGTTACTATCTCGACTCGCCCGAGCCGCAGCTCGACCAGACCAACACCGTCAAGGCCATCGAGGAGCTGACAGCCTTCATGGACTACTTTCCGCGCAGCGAGAAGGTGACCTCGGCCCGAAACGCCGTCTTCGAGATGCAGGACAAGCTGACGCTCAAAGAACTGCAAAACGCCCAGCTGTACTATAACTTAGGCAACTTCTTGGGGAACAACTACGAGTCGGCCATCATCGTCTCACAGAACGCGCTGAAGACGTATCCCTACTCAAAATATCGTGAGGACTTCGAGCTCATCATCCTCAAATCGAAGTTTCAGGAGGCCCGTCAGAGTGTCGAGGAAAAGAGGGAGGACCGATACCGCGAGGTGATAGACGAGTACTACTCGTTCATGAACAACTTCCCCGACTCCAAACACAAAGGGGAGGCTGAGAACATCTTCAAGATTGCGTCGAGGGAACTTCCCGACTGAGCGCGGACTGAACAAAGAACGGCGTCAGGGGGTTAAGTTCAAAGGAAGGACCCCCGGATAGAGCCGGAGAATATAAAGGAAAAAAGAAAACACAAAATAAAGCAATGGACTACAAGAAGACAAACGCACCGCAAACGACTGTCACCCGCGACATGATCGCGATGGCCGAACAGACCGGAAACGTTTACGAGACCGTCTGCATTATCAGCAAACGCGCAAACCAGATAGCCGTTGAGATGAAGAAGGAGCTGGACAAGAAACTGGCCGAGTTCGCTTCTACGGACAACAACGAGGAATACTCTGAGAACCGCGAACAGATAGACATCTCGAAGTTCTACGAAAAGCTTCCGAAGCCTACCCTCATCGCCACCCAGGAGTATATCGAGCACAAGCTCTATTTCTCGAATCCGCTCAAGGGCCGCGAGACGCTCAACGACTGACACAGCCGCCGCCGTCTCCCCACACGGTATGAAAAAGCTATATATCTTCAACCCGGACACAGACTATGCTCTGGCGTCCGGGTCTGAATTTTATACGCCGTCAAAGAAGGTCGCGGAGATGACGCGCAGGATGACCCTCTACCCTGCCCTGTGGGCCGACCGGGGTTCTGTAATCCTTTCTGTCACAGAGGCCGACGCAGCCTTGGCCGAGGCGCCGAAAGAGGTCAGGGATATCATCGCGCTCAAGGACATTCAGGTCACCGACTTCAGGAAAGTCGGGCGGCTGACCCGCAATGAAGAGGTGGAGATAATGCCTTGGGGCTGGAACAGGGTCCTCATCCGGACGCTCCGCCGAGCCGGGGTTCCGGAGGCGGTGATACCGGCGTTCGACCAAGACCGGAGTCTTGAAATCTCCTCGCGCGAGAGGACCGTAAGCATGAACCGCTTTTTAGGGGAGAGGCTTCCGGAGCTTTCAATTCCGGTGCCGGAAAAGTGCGGTTCGGTCGAAGAGGCCCTTGATTTCATGGCACGGAACGGCGAGGTTTACTTTAAGGACCCGTGGAGCAGCTCCGGGCGCGGGGTCGTGTATACCGAGGGGATGAGCGAAGGGAAAATCTCGCAATGGCTGAACGGGGTCATCAGGCGACACGGCTTCGTGATGGCCGAGACCGCAGCCGACCGGGTGCGCGACTTCAGTTCACTTTGGAGCATTGACAGAGAAGGTCCCCGGTTTTTGGGATTCTCCATGTTTAGCACGTCGGCCAACGGGCGGTACGGGTATCAGATAGTACCGGACGGAAACGGGATGAGGTATATGGCCGAAAGGCTGAGGATACTGAAGGATACAGACCTCAGAAACAGGATATTGTCGGCGCAGGAGGAGTGGCTTCGGCGCGAACCGTCTGTCGAAGGCTATCTGAGCATTGACATGATAGAGGAACGCGACGGGAATATACGGCCCGGTATAGAGGTCAACCGACGGATGACGATGGGGGTCGCAGCTCTGCTGACAGCCCGGAGCCTTCCGGAGGAGCAACCTCTCCCCTTCCCATTCGTCAGGGTCGGAAGCGAACCTTTTTCTTTATAATGGATATTATAATGGATATTCTCTTTTTAGTGGATACGCTCTTTATTGTGGATACTCGCTTTATAGAGGATACTCTCTTTCTTTATAAATGATATAATGGTCGTCATGGAAGGTAAGAAAGGAATCACGATAAACATAATCGGGGGCGGGAACGTCGGCACTCACTTCGCGAAGGCTTTTGGGAAAAGGTTTTCTGTCAACCGCGTTGACCCGCATAACCTCGCCGGACTCTCCCCGGACGCTGAGATCACCATCATTGCGGTCAGTGACGGCGTGATCGGAGAAGTAGCCTCCCGGTTGCCGGAGATGAGGGGAATTGTGGTTCATACATCCGGAGCAACCGCTATGGATGTACTGAAAGAGACAGGGCGGCGGGCCGGGGTGATTTGGCCGATGCAGAGCCTGTCTAAAGAGGAGGCGGTGGACTATTCGGAGATGCCCCTGTTTATTGAGGCGGTGAACGCGGAGGATTTGGAGATATTAAAAGAGGTCTGCTCAGCGGTCAGCGGGAAGGTCTATGTTGCCGACTCGGCCAAGCGGGCGCGACTGCACTTGGCCGCGGTCTTTGCCAATAACTTCGCCAACCACGCGGTGGCATTGGGGCAGGAAATACTCACGGAAGAGGGTGTGGACACGGAGTGTCTTATGCCGATAATTCGAGGGACATTCGGGAAATTGGAGAAGCACCCAGCCCGGGATATGCAGACCGGACCGGCACGTCGTGCAGATTTCGGTACGATAGAGAGACACTTGGGGATGTTGAGGGGGGATGAGGATAAACGCCGGTTTTATTTGAGCGCTACGGAGTCGATACTTAAAATGTATGGGCATCGCGGTCACGCGGAAAAATAAGCTGCGGGTTGCAAACCCGCAGCGACGAAA
>CAZUAK010000102.1:0-7462 GCA_964618395.1 uncultured Sangeribacter sp. | reverse complement strand
AGGTCAAGGTGGGCGACACCATCACCCATGTAGACCGTCCCTGTGAGAAGGCAATCGAAGGTTTCGAGGAGGTGAAACCGATGGTCTTCGCCGGTGTCTATCCCATCGATGCCGAAGATTTTGAGAATCTCCGTGCGTCACTCGAAAAGCTTCAGCTCAACGACGCTTCACTGACCTTCCAGCCCGAGTCATCGGCTGCCCTCGGCTTCGGTTTCCGCTGCGGATTCCTCGGCCTTCTCCACATGGAGATTATCCAGGAACGCCTCGGACGCGAGTTCAACATGGACGTCATCACGACGGTCCCCAACGTATCGTATCGCGTGCACGACAAGAAGGGCAACGTGACCGAGGTACACAACCCCTCGGGGCTTCCTGAACCCACCTTGATAGACTACATCGAGGAACCCTATATCCGCGCCACCGTCATCACGGCGGCCGATTATATCGGTCCCATCATGACGCTCTGCCTCTCCAAGCGAGGCGAGCTGGTGAAGCAGGAGTACATCTCCGGCAACCGAATGGAGCTGACCTTTGACATGCCGCTCGGTGAAATCGTCATAGACTTCTACGACAAGCTCAAGTCCATCTCGAAGGGCTACGCCTCGTTTGACTATCACATCAGCGAGTTCCGTGAATCTAAGCTCGTGAAGCTCGACATCCTACTGAACGGTGAAAGTGTGGACGCCCTCTCCACGCTGACCCATGCCGACAATGCCGTAAAATTCGGTCGCCGTATGTGCGAGAAACTCAAGGAGCTCATCCCGCGCCAGCAGTTTGACATAGCCATCCAGGCAGCCATCGGAGCCAAAATCATAGCGCGCGAGACTGTCAAAGCCGTCCGCAAAGACGTCACCGCCAAATGTTACGGCGGCGACATCACCCGCAAGCGCAAGCTCCTCGAAAAGCAGAAAGAGGGCAAGAAGCGAATGAAGCAGATAGGCCGGGTAGAGGTCCCCCAGAAAGCCTTCCTCGCCGTCCTCAAGCTCGACTAACCCCCGGCCCCCCGGGACCGTCAATCGCTTATGTATATGAACAAATGACAGACCCGAAATACGGCCTGCCACTCATGAGTGACGATTATATTCTGGAGGAAGTGATATCGGAGCTTAGAAAGACAAGATGACCGAAGAAAAATTACCACTCTAAAAACGCCGGCTCTGTAGTAAGAGTCGGCGTTTTTATGTTTTATTGGAGTCAGGACGGGTTAGCGGGCGGGGGCGACGCGGAGGGGGAGGGCGGCGCTGTGGGCGGTGAGCTGGGGGGCGTAGAGGCTCTGGATGGTCGCTATGCCGGCGGTGAAGGTGCCTTCGGAGGTCAGCAGGCAGTCGTAGCCGAACTGATAGCTTCCTTTCGGCAGGTAGCTCAGGAAGAACCTGGTCTCGGAGTTCCTTACCTCGCGGTACATGAGGCGTCCGTCGACGAAGTCGGTGCCCGATAGAGCCTCGGCCGGCTCCAGACAGGCTCCGCGCTCGTCGGTGACGGTGACATACTCAAGGTCCCGATCGCACTTTACGGTCAACAGAACCCGTATCCGGTCTCCTACGCGGAGCTCCTTGGCCTCCTGAAGGGTCAGTGACTTCTGCTCGCCGTTCTCGGTGCGGACGACGAAGATGGACTTCTCCAAAGAAAGGTCCGGAATCGAGGCTGCCTTGATGTCCTTCATCGGGGCGACATACTGCTGCGTCACCGCGCCCCAGGCTATGTCGTTGCCGTTACGCTCAATCTTCAGCGTCTTTCCCGAGACCTCTGCCGGGTCCAGCGAGATCACCTTTTCACCGTATGACGGCAGTCCGTCCGACTCGAGCACGGTCTTGGCTTCGACCTTGATGCGGAAGTTCCCGTGGCTGGATAGAGGTTTGTCGGAGGTGACACTCAGGATGGCCTGAACCAGTTCGGCCGCATCCCTCATCGAACCCCAGTCCTCAGCCTGCCGCTGCAGGAGGAGCCACTGACGCAGCCCCTCTATCTGAGGGGCGTCCGGGCGCACGAAGGCGAAGGCTTCAAGAACCTGGGCAGTGGTTATCAGCTTGTTCCACGGTGAGAACATGCCGCCCTCCAGGTTGTCATACCACATCCCTTTGCGCGGATTGCTCATAGCCAGTTCTGTCAGCGACTGCAGAATTTCCTCGGCGTCCTTTTCATAGCCCCGAGCGTACAAAAGTGTCGCTGCGGTCGCCTTGTTGTATATCCCCATAGGCTTCCAAGAACGGCGCAGCAGCTTCAGAGACCTTTCAGCCAGATTCATGAACTCGCGAGACTCCTCCGGCAGCATCGCCGAGGGGTCAAGCGGATTCGGCTCACCAAACAGAGAGGTCACGTAGAGGAAATTGGTCATTGTCGGCAGCAGTGCGCTCAGTGTCTCCAGCTTATCGCCAGAACGCTTCACCATCTCCTTCCAATCCTTCAGTATCTCTTCACGGCAGTAACGGACCCCGCCGCTTACCAAAGCCTTGACCTCGGGAGTAGCAGGTAGGTAGCCGAACCGGTTGAGCATTCCGAAATGGAGGAGCATCTGACCGGTGCACCACTCAGAAGAGCTCTCTGCACCCGGGAACCACTTCATCCCCCCGTCGCTGCCCTGAAGGGCCTTGATATCAGTCAAGAGGCGGTCAAGCACGCTCCGGTTGCGCACCGTGTCGGTCAGGTTTATCAGCGACTCCATACGGGCCGTCTCAGCCTCGGCAGAGTTTACCCAAGGCGTAGACCCGAGCGAGACAACCTTCAGGTTGGCGTTGCGCTCCAGGTTGGATGTCAGCATGTTTCCTTCTCCCCACTTCTGGGCCTCTGTCATCTCTTCCAGCCCACGTCGAAGCTCCGGACGAGAAGATATGAGACCCGCCCCTATGGCATTGCCGTAATAATTATAAAGAAGAGAGGTCAGCGTCTTTCCCTCCTCCTCAATCATAGCCGGGAGAGCAGTCAGCGCGTACCATGCCGGGTCGTCACAATAGAGCAGGGTCACCTGACTGTCGCGACCCATCTTCGGCAGAGAGACCTCCAGATTCTTTTCTCCCGGAGCGAGATAGAAATCAGTCGATTCGATGACCGGCGATGAGGCTGGCAACACCGTCAGCAGCGAGCGCTCGCCGTCGCGGTTGTCGGGACCCTGGGCAGAGGTCAGTACTTCGACCACGTTCAGCGTATAGGGAACGTCGAACACAACAGAGAGCAGCCGACCCTCACCCGGAGCGAGAACCTCACTGTCAAAACGCTTCGACACGAGTACTTCGCCGTCAAGGGGATTCTTCACAACAATCTCACCTCCGACCGGGAGTTTGTTTTCCGAATTATTAAAGGCCCGAGCTGTCAGCACGACCTTATCCCCCGTCCTCACAAAGCGGGGAAGCGAGCCGGAAACCATCACCGGTTTGGTGCTCACGGCCTCCAGCATCACCTTGGCGGTGTCCATATGCTTGTCATAGCCCAGAAGCTGGAACTCCCACGTGGTGTTAAAGTCAGGAACCTCAAAATCGATTTTCAGTTCACCGTCCGCGCCGGAGGAGAGCATAGGCATGAAGAAGGCCACCGGACACTCCGACTCCCTGTAAGCCTCCTCACCGGAGTCAGCCCCTTCCGATACTTCAGCGTCCTCAGCGAGTGACCCCGTGCCGCTGTCGGCCATGCCGTAAGCCATCTTGGGAGCCATGGTGACCTCGTTCTCAGCCAAATACACCTCATCATGGACCTCTTTCTCCTCAATCACTGCGGAGCGAACAGCCACCATGTCCAGAACCTCCTCGGCATCTTCCGTCCTCATGGCGCTGTTATACATCTTTCTTGAACCGCGAATCCTTATGTATCCGTAGTTGCCGAACGGCGAGTAAATCCACTCCTGAGGGAATTTCGCGAGGAGCAACGGCACCGAAACCGCGTTCATCGGGCCGGAGAAACGTGAGTAGCATCTACCCACGGAGGTCATGTCGGTTCTTACCGCCGGATAGAGGCGGTAACTGTCCCTCGGCGAGAACGACCAGACAAAGGGATCGAGACTGCTGAGGGCCTTGTCCGTCATCACCGCCAGCGACGGGATAGACTCCGTCACCGGGCCCTCCCCGTGATAGAACCTGAAGGTCCACGACTCGCGGGCCGTCGGTACCATCTTATCCCTAAAAGACTCTGTCTTGACCGTCAGCTTCTTCATCTCCGAAGCCGGAAGTACAGTGACAGTTTCCGACACCGAATTGAAGTCCTTCACGGCAGTGAACAGAACAAATATTTTCCCGTCTGTATCCGGAGCCGGAACCTCTATCGATTCCATCCGTCCGTCAGACACTATCCACCGCCGTTCAAGCACCTTCTCGGAGTCGCAAACCATGCACAGGATATTCTGACCAACGAAGCGCGACCCGAACCGGACGCTGACCTTCTCCGAATCCTCTCCGGCCATCAGACTCTGCTCCGGCACCCACAGAGTGCCCTCTCCGGGTACAGTCACGTCATCGGTGCGCCAGACGGTGAAAGAGACCTCGGCCTTCCCTGCTTCGGAAACCATCTCCGCAGCAGAGTTAGCCGTAGAAGAGTCAGATTCCTCACTAAGCGAGAAGAAACCCTTCCACGCACCGGAGGGGAGGAGCTCAGACTTCAGCTCAAGCAGGGGAGAGGTGAACTCACCCTCAAGAGTCTTTGTCGGGTCGTCCATGTTTGTGAGCTTGTACCTCACCTGGGTCCTGACCGGCTCCTCGGCCTGGTTGAAGACCCTGACATTGAACTTGAGGTCCTCACCCTCGACCTTTACACGTCCGGGTATGGCCGGCTCGATATACCGCTGGTCTGACAGGGAGAAGTCGGTACCGTCAAAAGCCACGTCACCCCCTTCGGTCGTGGCCGTTGCATTCAGCAGGTAAGAGGCATTGCCGAAAGCCGTGTCCTTAACGTCGGCCAATGACAGTTCAACCTTGAAGCGGCCGTCTCCGCCAGTCACGGCATCCGCGGTAAAATATCCGCTGACATCGGTTCTGAACCAGGGGCGGAAGCGTGTGTCAATACGGAGATTAACCTTCGAGCCCGGAACAGCCATGCCCGAATAGGTCTCCACGCGTCCCGCAAGAGTCAGCACACTGTCGGCCGTCAGGACCGGTTTATCCAAAATCAGTCGGACTGTCGGATTCTTATATTCCTCAACCCTTATGGACGCATAGTCGTTCCGCACGCCCGAAGCCGACGAGAGAGAGGCCCTCAACCGCCACGTCCCGAGCATTCCGTCTTCGGGTATGTCAATCTCACCGGCACATCTGCCCGTCGAGTCAGTCTTAAGGGTCATCTCCCCGGCCTTCACCCCCGACGCATTGAGGAGCGTGAACTCAATGTCTTTGTCTGCGAGCACGCGGAACTCCTTGCCCGAACTGCTGTAGGCCACCGCCGCAAAACCGACCCTGTCTCCCGGGCGGGCTATTGAGCGGTCAAAGAAGATTTTGGCATGTTCAACCCTCTCCGGCGATTCCGCGCGTTGGGCGCTGAGTCCCCAGATTGAGCCGTCAAGCACGCAGCCGTCTCTCTCGGCCGAATACTTCAGCGAGTAGAGTTCGGACGGTACCGAAGGTATCTGAAAGGCACCGGCCTCGTCCGTTGCGACAGTAGATGAATACTTGACATGAGAGTTGGGAGACTCCAGCTTTACCTTCAACCCCGGCTGCGGCGCTCCGTTCGCCCCCTCCACAACATAGACTTCCGGCCTCTTTTCGAGTGTCTCGGAGCTGAACGATGTCAGGTCTGTGATACGGAAAATACTCAGATCCGGAAAGCCATGCTTACGGTCACGTGCCAGAATGTCTGTCGCCGACTTGGTGGTAGAGAAAGCGGTGCAATAACGACCCGGCTGGAGGGCCGGTAGCGTTATTCTGACAGTGGCGGAGAACGGAATGGTTCCCGTTGCCTTTACCGGGACGGCCCCGACCTGAGGACAGCGCGACAGGTCTTTCGCCGACTCTACATAGTCCCGGTTGGGAGATATGAACTCAGAGACGTCGAAGATAAGTATATAGCCTGCATTTATGTTCGTCATTTTGAGCTCAACATCGGTCTGCGTGTTCGGCAGTATCTTCTTCGTCATGTGATAGTTGACTGAAGACTGAGAGAGTTCATCGAGAGCGTTTTGCATGCTCCCCTTTGTCAGTCGCATCACCGCGCTGTCCTTTCCGAACTCGCCCGCCAATCCGCGTGTGAGGAGGTCGTAAATGTTTTTCGGGTCATAGAAGCTGCGGAGCGTTAGGGGAGAGGCCGGATCGTTCAGGACCTGCTCCCGGAGATAGCTCGGGCTGAGGAACCTTAGCGCCAGAGGCCTGAGCGGCAGTCCTTCCCAATCTGTCCACAGAGAGTGGAGGTAAGCGCCCTTTTCTGCAGTGGAGAGGTAGTTGAGCTTAGTGTCGATAAACACCGCCCACCTCTCGGGAGAAGAGGCCGGGTCCAGCGTCGCTTTCCACCCCTGAATCAGGCTTTCGTTAAAATTCTCCTTCATGGTCTGCTCAGACTGTGGGGTGCCTATGACCATAAACGGAATGACATTGTTGTCTTCGACAAAGTCCTCGAAGTCCCTCATCAGTGACAGGGCCTTCCAATATAGAAAATCCGTGAGGCGAAACGCCGGCGCGGAGTTCGGGGTCAGCAGTGAGTTGAAATCGGCGAGCGAAGCGTTGCCGGGAGCAGCCGCCAAGGATTCCTTAATCAGCGACTCCACTCGTGAGCGGAACATATCCTTGTCCCAAAGCGTCATGCTCTCAGGGACCTCGCCCGCGGGGAGGTGACGCTCGCCGTAGACCCAACGGTCGTTTTCATAAACCTTGGCTACCAGCGTGGCCTCCATCATCTTCGCCATCGCCAGCCAGCCCCCCGTTAGGTTTGCCGATACCGAATCAATAAGCGCGACATTTTTGTCGGCGCTCTCCCGAGAGATGGTCGACTCGGCGCAACAGATTTCAAGGAGTGCCTTGACAATGACTTTCTGGTCATTCTCCTCCAGGGCTTTGTCAAGTGCCTTGCGTGCATTCTGCGTCACGGTCTGAGGAAAACTGAAGTCGGGAGAATCAAATGTGTTTTTAGTCTTCACTGTTTGAGAACTGGTTTTTATTGATTTTGCGGCTCCCGAGGCTGACACGCTGACCGGTATATAAGCAGTGACCAGCAGGAGAAAGAAGGTTTGGAATAATTTGGTGTAGTTCATGCGTCTCATGTTCAAATGGTTCTTCTCAGACCCCGTTTCAAAAAAATGGCGGTCGCACGGGCGTCTCCGGTCGAGGGATTTTCGCGAGCTGAAGAGGGAGCGATGCGGGCATCGCGACCGATGAAGCTTGGCGAAAAGCACCGGCCGGAGACGGTCAAAAGTAAATTTTGTAAGAATTTTAACACTTATTAATTTATACAATCTCAGTTATTTGGTTATGAAATTACGACCAGACTCGCATCCTTGGCCGCTTTTTGTCCTTTGGCTCAGTCACATAGCTCGCTATGCTCCTTCGCCTGCAGAACA
>CAZUAK010000101.1:0-7567 GCA_964618395.1 uncultured Sangeribacter sp. | reverse complement strand
AACTTTTATCGGGGTTTGCCGTTAAAACAGTCAACCAAAATCAGGAAAAGACACCCTTGCGTCCTAATTTGTTGAATTGAAAATATGTTCCGCGCAGTTCCGCCCGATCCGCCTAACCGGGCACGGCAGTGCCCGGACCAAGTTCCGTATCTTGATTTTTCCTTTTAGTTTAATAATGAGACGTTACATTAGGCGCACCGCTGACGCGGTGCAGGGGGTGGGTGTGGCCATCGGGGACCTATGGTTACGCACCGCTATCGCGGTGTCTCCGCCAAAGTCAGAGGCAGCCTGAAGATCGCATATAGGCAGGGATTCATAGGGGCTGCTATGCCATAATCTTCATCGGTCCTCGGCACATGAAAACGGGGGTGGATAACCGGAAACCGCAGGGCCCTGCGGTTGAAGGGTCCTGCGGCTGTATGGGTATCGGGGGGAGGGGTTACCAGATGATGACGCGCTCTGTTTCGGGACGCCAGAGGGGATCGGTCGAGGTGATGTTGAAGGCCTCGAAGAAGGGGGCGAGGTTGCGCAGCGATACATTGACGCGGTTGACGCCGAGCGAGTGTACGTCGTCCGAGGTCAGCGAGCGCATCTCGGCCTCGCGGATGTTCTGTGCCCAGAGGTTTGCGTAGTTCATGTAGTAAACCTGTGCGGGGGTGAAGCCGTCGATGATGGCCTCTTCTGAGGTCACGTCCACACCTTTCTTCTTCTGAGAGTCAAGGAAGGCGGTCATGGCTACGCGCAGGCCACCCTGGTCGGCTATGTTTTCGCCGAGAGTGTACTGGCCGTTTGCGTGGAGGCCCGGAAGCACCTCGACCTCGTTGAACTGGCCGACAAGACCCTGGGTCAGCTCGGCAAACTTCTGAGCGTCCTCCTCGGTCCACCAGTTGATCGTGTTGCCGTCAGCGTCGAAGTTGCAGCCCTGATCGTCAAAGCCGTGGGTCAGCTCGTGGCCGATGACCACGCCGATGCCGCCGTAGTTCTCGGCGTCAGAGGCGTTCGGGTCGAAGAACGGAGCCTGAAGGATGCCGGCCGGGAAGACGATCTCGTTGAAGATGGGATTGTAATATGCGTTGATTTCCTGCGGATTCATCTGCCACTCAGAGCGGTCAACGGGCTTGCCCCACTTGTTGAGCTGCTCCTGGTTGTGCCATGAGTTGGCGTTGTGAACGTTCTCGTAATATGAGAGTTCCGGGTCGATGATCATGGTCGAGTAGTCCTTCCAGTTGTCGGGATAGCCGATCTTGACCGAGATGGAGTTGAGCTTCTTGATGGCCTGAACCTTGGTGTCGTCGCTCATCCAGGGGAGGTGCATGATGTGCTTCGCCAGGGCATTGCGCAGGTTCTCCACGAGACCGATCATGTAGACCTTGGAGCTCTCCGGGAAATACTCGGCCACGTACAGCTCGCCGACAGCCTCGCCGAGCAGGTTCTCGGTTGTGGAGAGGGAGCGTTTCCAGCGCGGGTGCTGTTCCTTCACGCCGTTCTTCACCTTAGAGAACTCGAAAGAGGCGTCAGAGAAGTCGTCGCTCAGATAGGGAGCGGCACCCTGCACGATCTGCCAGAGGTAGAGGTCCTTCTTCTCGCGGTCGCTGAGGGTGGCGTAGAGCTTGTTTGCCTGGTTGGCAGAGCGGAGCTCGGTCACGATGACAGACTCCGGAGTGGGGATGTTCATCGTCTCGATGAAGAAGCGGTCCCAGGGGAAGTTGGGATAGCTTGCCTTCAGCTCGGCGATAGAGCGGGGATTGTACATCGCCGGGATGTTGCGGCTCTCCTCACGGGTAAAGGCAGAGTCGGCCATCAGCGTCTCGATCTTCATCACGTTCGAGGCGATGCGCTTAGCGTCCCTCTTGGAGTATCCGGCCAGCTCCATCTGAGTGGTGATGAGCTTCTTATAGGCGTCGCGGACCTCCTTGTTGCGCTTGTCGTTGGCGAGATAATAGTCGCGGTCGCCGAGACCCATCTGACCGTTGCCGACATACATGGCATAGACGTTGCTGTTGGCGAGGTCCTCCTGCGGGCCGACGCCGATGAAGGGAGCGGCATACTCCTTGTGCATCAGTATGAAGAGGTCCTCCATGCCAGAGGCGGGAGTGTTCTCGATGCGGTCCAGGATGGGGCGGATAGGCTTCGCGCCGAGCTGGTTGCGGCGAACGGAGTCGAGGCCCTGCTCATAGAGCGTGGCCACCTTCTGCGCGTTTGTGCCGCGGGCGGGGTTTGTGGCCTGGAGACCGGCCACGATACGCTTCACGCGGTTGTTGCTCGAGTCGTTGAGGACGTTGAACTGGCCGTAGCGCGAATAGGCGGCCGAGAGGGGATGGCTTTCCATCCACCCCTTGTTCACATGTTTGTAGAAGTCTGTTCCGGGCGAGACGGTGTTGTCGATACCCGAAGCGTCAAGGCTGTAGAGGTGTTCTTCGGCCATGACAGAGGTCGAAGACAGGAGCAGCCCTGAGAGGAGTAAAGAAGCAAATGCTTTCATTATATGTTAGGTTTATATTACGTTGGCTTTATTTATTATTAAGGTTGTGTGAGGTTTATGCGAGGGGGGTGTCCGGCTTCGGTTTCTTTTCTTTTTTTGGGAAAAGGGCCTTCAGCACGTCACTCGTCCGCCTCCTCCATCCCCTCCGGGTCGGGGACATACTCTAAGATGTCGGCCGGGGTGCAGTCCAACGCGCGGCAGAGTTTGTTGAGTGTGGAGAAGCGAATAGCGCGGGCCTTGCCCGTCTTGAGTATCGAGAGGTTGGGGGCCGACGTTCCTATCTTCTCGGCCAGCGGGCCGAGACCGATCTTGCGTTTGGCCATCATGACATCCAAATTGACTACTATTGCCATACTTCAAATGCTTTAGATGGTCAATTCACTGTCTTCCCTCAGATGTATCCCCCAGGCCCAGACGCGAGAAATCAGCAGTCCGGAGAAACCGGTCAGCAGGGCGGTCCAGGGGAAATCCCAGACTGAGCGGAGCATGCGCCCCGAATATTCGAGGTCCATGCGGCTTATGAACTGCTCCTCGGTCAGTCCGACAACAATTTCGAGCACCGCTATGAGCAGCATTGTCCAGCCGAACAGACGCAGCCGCTTGACGTTGTTCTCGACAAAGATGCGGTTGCGGTTTATGTTGATTATGAAGCGGATAAACTCATAGAAGGCAAACAGGACCAGTGCCCACATAAGCATGTAGGAGATGCCGGCCGTCAGCCTTACCGATTGGGGTATGTCGCGGTCGGGGACGAAGAGGAAAATCTGGCGGGTGATTATCGAGAACTTCTCGCCCGACTCGAAGGTCAGCGTGTCGGTGGGAGTGAAGGGGGCGAGTTTGTTGGCGGAGAAATCGGTGATGAACGGAGTGTGGGTTTCCGTCAGGATGTGGTTCGTGTCGGTGCTCAGGTTCGAGCCGACGTTGAAGAAGGGCAACAATATCTTGATTCCGAGCAGGCCCAGAATGAACACGCACAAGATATTTATGTAGGTCTTGTTCATAAGGTGCTTTTTTCAATCATCCGGCAGAGGGGTCGTGTGGTCCTCCGCGCGGCGTCTCTTGAAATGATGCGACAAATTTAGGCCAAAAAAACGATATGACAAAAATTATCGCAAAAAATTTATCGAATAACATTAAAACCCCGTTTCAAAAAATGTCCGTCGATTTCAGAACATTCTGGGCTTTCTTCTCCGTCTTCTGCGTGTGCCGATATGGATTTGGGGTTGCGGCTGACCGGGCACGCGGATACCGGCAGGTGCGAAGACCTTCAGCATCGTTACCGATTTGAGCTCGGTCTCTTCCCACTCCTTCACCGGCTCCGAGAGGGCCGTTATGCCGCCCCCCACATAGAGGAAAGTCCCCTTGGTGGTCAGGAGCGCCGAACGGAGGTTGACGAAAAAGCACCAGTCGTCGGCCCTCTTCACCCTCCCGATACACCCGCCGTAAAGGTGGCGCGGGAATGACTCCTTCTCGCCTAACATCCTGAGGGCCGCGTCTCGGGGAAGCCCGCACAGGGCCGGAGTGGGGGAGAGGTCGGTGATGAGTGCGCCGGTCTCGCTGAGTCCAAACCCCTCCGGCACCTCCGCCGAAATCTCGGTGAGGATATGCTCTACCGGTCCTGCGGCGTGGGTCTTCTCCTTCTCGCACAGAGGTTTGAGGCCGTGGCGTTCGAGTATCTCGCAGATAAAGTCCTTGACCATCCGCTGCTCACGGACGTTCTTCTCGTCCCAGTCTCCCGAGCTGCCGACGGGTCGTGTGCCGGCGAGGGCGACGGTCTCCAGGCGGTCTCCGCGGCGACGGAGAAGGAGCTCGGGCGACGCACCCATCCAGCTGCCGGTCTCGGGCGTCGAGAGATAGAAGACAAAGGCCTGGGGATAGAGCTTCTCCAGACTATCGTAGATAGAGGCCCGGAAGGCTTTCGGCGGTGCCGTGATTACGCGTGCTCCGACAACCTTCCCCTCGGTTCCTTCGGTGGCCATCTTCTTGAGGTTCTCTATATAATATGTTATGGCCTCGTCATATTTCAGTCGCGGGGTGGCAGAGGGCACTGGCTGCGGGGGAAGGAAAAGGGGAAGCTCCGCCGGCATGCCAGCCTCGCGGCAACTGTAGACGGTCAGCTTCTTTGCCGAGAAGGGGAGCACCGCCACACTGTTCTCCAGAAGGTCGTGACCGACGGGACGGAGGCTGTAGGTCTCAGTCTCGCGCGCCCACGGCATCCTCAATATGAAGGTGGCCGCCTCCGGACTCGAAGCTATATGCATTATGCTCTGTTTCTTGTTGTTGGGGGGTATTTCCTGTTTATTGTGTTTCTTATGTGAACATGCCGAAGGCATGTCCCTACAATTCCAGCGAGGGCGTTCCCTTGTTACACCTTTTCTCCGTAGAGGTCGAACTCGTCGAAACCGGTGATTCGCACCGGGACATAGTCGCCGAGGGTCTCCTGGGCGTCAGAGTCGAAATAGACGAGGCAGTCGACGTCCGGGCTGTCCCACTGGGTGCGTCCGGCATAGCGGCCCGGCTCGACCTCCTCTTCTATAAGGACGGTCACCGTCTGTCCGACCATCTCCTGATTGTGCTCTTCCGAGACGGTCTGCTGGAGCGCCATGAGCTTCTCGAGGCGCTGCTGCTTGACCTCCTCCGGAATGTCGTCGGTGAGGTTGTTGGCCGCCCACGTGCCCTTCTCTTCCGAATATGCGAAGGCACCCATGCGCTCGAAACGCGCCTCCTTGACGAACTCGAGAAGTTCGTTGAACTCCTCCTCGCCCTCGCCGGGGAATCCGACCATGAGCGTGGTCCGTATCTGCAGGCCCGGGACACGCCTGCGCATCTCCCGCAGCAGCTCGAGGGTCTCGCGGCGCGTGATGTGGCGGCGCATGTTGGTCAACACCTTGTCCGATATGTGCTGCAGTGCTATGTCGAGATACTTGCAGACATTGTCGTGTTTGGCCATCACGTCGAGCAGTTCCATGGGAAAGTCGGCTGGATAGGCGTAGTGGAGGCGAATCCACTTGACCCCTTCTATTTCGGCCATCCGGTCAATCAGCTCCGGCAGCGCGTGGCGGTCGTAGAGGTCGAGGCCGTATGAGGAGAGGTCCTGGGCGATGACGTTGAACTCGTGCACCCCCTCGCCGACGAGGGTTCTGACCTCTTCGAGAATCTCCTCAATGGGTCGCGAGGTGTGTCGACCGGTGATGAGCGGTATCGCGCAGAAGGCGCAGAAGCGGTTGCACCCCTCGGAGATTTTCAGGAAGGCGGACCCTTCAGGCGTGGTCAGTGAGCGTTCCCACGCCTTGACCTTTTCCTCTTGAGTGCCGGTTCGGGGCGGTAGGTTGTCGATGAAGGCGGTCCAGTCGAATTTGCCGTACCACTCGTCGACCTCCGGAAGGCTCTCCTTCATGTCGTCAAGGTAACGCTCGGAGAGACAGCCCATGACGACTATCTTCCCGACTTTTCCCTCCTCTTTCGCGCGGGAGATGTCGAGGATTGCGTCGATAGACTGCTGCTGGGCGTCGAGGATGAAACCGCATGTGTTGACTACGACAAACTCGCCCTGCGGTTCGGGCTCCTCAAACTCGACGGTATATCCTTTCGCTTCGAGACGCTTTATGAGCCGCTCGGAGTCGGTGAGGTTTTTTGAACAGCCCAGGGAGTAAACGCTTACAAGTCCTTCTTTCATACTCTATGTTTCGGTCTCTATGTTTCGGTCCGGTCGCCCGAGGGTTATTTCGCCGCTCCGCCAAAAATGGATTTTACATATTCATCGGGGTTGAAGATCTGGAGGTCCTCCATGCCTTCGCCGATGCCGATATACTTGACGGGAATCTGGAACTGGTCGCTGATGCCGATGACGACGCCGCCCTTGGCCGTGCCGTCCAGCTTGGTGACGGCGAGGCAGTTGACGTCGGTGGCGGCGGTGAACTGGCGTGCCTGTTCGTATGCGTTCTGTCCGGTGGAGCCGTCGAGCACGAGGAGCACCTCGTTAGGGGCGTCGGGACAGACGCGCTTCATTACCTTCTTGACCTTGCTGAGCTCGTCCATGAGGCCTTTCTTGTTGTGGAGACGTCCGGCGGTGTCGATGATGACGACGTCGGCGCCGTTGGCTTTTGCCGAGGAGAGTGTGTCGAAGGCGACGGCGGCCGGGTCAGAGCCCATCTTCTGTTTGATGACGGGTACGCCGACGCGTTCGCCCCAGATGTCGAGCTGTTCGATGGCGGCGGCGCGGAAGGTGTCGGCGGCGCCGAGCACGACCTTGTTGCCGGCGGCCTTGTACTGGTGGGCGAGCTTGCCGATGGTGGTGGTCTTTCCGACGCCGTTTACGCCGACGACGAGGATGACGTACGGGTCTTCGGACTTGCGTACCTTGAAGTCCTCGAGCTGCTCATCCTCGCTACCGGCGGCGGAGGGTTTGACGAGGAGGTCGGAGATTTCCTCGCAGAGGATACGGTTGAGTTCATCCATGCCGACATACTTGTCGCGGGCGACGCGCTCCTCAAGTTTCTTGATGATTTTGAGGGAGGTGTCGACGCCGACGTCGCTTGTGATGAAAGCCTCCTCGAGGTTGTCGAGGACCTCGTCATCGACCTTGCTTTTACCGGCGACAGCGCGCGAGATCTTGCTCCAGACCCCCTCTTTGGTTTTCTGCAGACCGGTGTCCAGCTTCTCCTTTTTCTCTTTCGAGAACAGTTTCTTGAAGAATCCCATATATGTTATGTCTTAGTTGTCTTATGTGTTTTTACTATATTAAGACTCGGCAGTCTTGTCAGTTTTTACTTACATTAAGACTCGGTAGTCTTGTCAGTTTTTACTTACATTAAGACTCGGCAGTCTTGTCAGTTTTTACTGACATTAAGACTCGGTAGTCTTGTCTGTTTTTACTGTAATTTACAAAATTACAAAAAAATCCGCACATAAACCGTTCCACTCCTCATTTCCGTCATTTTTACGTGTTTCCGCGTCCGTTTGTGCCAGTAAACCGTGACGTCCAGATGTTGGGTCGCGGCCTGCCGCGACCGTGTCAACGCATCGGATATGATGTTGGTTAATAACCACATACGCGGTCGCGCGTCCGTTTGTGCCAGTAAACCG
>CAZUAK010000100.1:5398-7700 GCA_964618395.1 uncultured Sangeribacter sp. | reverse complement strand
GGTGAAAGGGCACAATTTTAGGCTAATATTTTGTTAAATCATTTGGTTTTACTAATTTTGCAGTCCGAAAAGTGAAAAATCAAATCTCAAAATAAAATGAAAAGAACTTTCCAACCCTCAAACCGCCGCCGCGTAAACAAACACGGTTTCCGCGAGAGAATGGCAACTAAGGATGGTCGCAAGGTACTCGCTCGCCGTCGTGCCAAAGGCCGCAAGTCCCTCACCGTATCCGACTCTATCGCCGGCAAGTAACCTCTCCGACGATTTATTCGCACCTCACAAACGCGATTCCGCCTTCCGGAATCGCGCTTTCTTTTTTGAGAAGGGGTCTTATCCCCGATTTTTTTGAAGCAGAAGCCTAATTATTTTGGGGAATTTATGTTCTTTAACACCGATTTTTTCGTAATTTTGTCTTTTGATGAAGAAACTGAAACGTCTGCTGTCCAAACTGCCCCCGTGGTCGCTGACCGTCGTGGTCGTCGCCGCAATCCTGTGGCTCACCCTGGCGCCCAGACCGCTTGGCGATGAAGACATTCCGTGGTTCCCCGGCGCCGACAAGATAGCCCACGCCATCATGTTCGGCGGACTCGCCCTGGTCATCCTCATCGACTACGAGCGGAGCCACGGCTGGCGCCGGATAACACTGGCCAACGCATACACCGCCGCCGTCATCAGCTCCCTCGCGGGAGCAGCCGTCGAAATGGGCCAGGTCATGATGGGGCTCGGACGCAGTTTCGAGTGGAACGACATCCTCGCCGACGCCCTCGGTGCCTTCATCTTTGCCTGGGGATGGGTCAAACTCTCCCCTAAAGTCTTTCCTGAACAAAAATGAATCCCCTCTCTCAGCTAAGATAAGTAGTTCTTAATAATTAATGAGCATATAAAACTTACTTATCGCTTAGGCAATCCGGGTGCGGAATGAAGGAGCTTAGCGAGCTAAGCGACTGAATGACAATCCCGGAGTGGCAAGCGAGAATAAGTTTTATAGCTCAAGATTTAAAAACTACTTACTATCGATTAATTTTTAAGAGCTACTTATGACTGAACAGACCCCAGATAAAGAGCCTGTCGAAAAAGATAACCAGCCTGCCGAAAAGGATAACGGTCCCGTTGAAAAGGACAACGGTCCTGCCGATAAGGCTCAGGAGCCTGCCGATAAGGACAAAGAGGCTGCCGAAAAGCCAAAACGCCGACACCTCATAAAGCCGGCCTGGCTGCGAATCCCACTCAAGATATTGATGTGGCTCATCATCATCGTGCTCCTTATTCCGGTGCTCCTCTATGTCCCCCCGGTCCAGAATTTCGTCAAGGACATCGCCTGTTCCTTCGTGAAGAAATCTACCGGCATGGACATCGAGATAGACCGGCTCTCGCTCAAGTTCCCCCTTGACGTCCGTCTCGACGGCGTCCTCATCCGCGAGGCCTCGGGCGACACTATGGTCCGCGCGACGAGCCTGATAGCCGACGTGAAGCTCAAGCCACTGCTCAAGAGCGACATTCAGATAAAGAAGCTTAGGCTCGACAACGGCTACTACCGCATGGTCTCGGCCGACTCCTCGATGATACTCAAGCTCAACGCCGGGCTGCTCAACGTCAAGTCAGGGTCATCGTTCAACCTCAAGACCTCAGAGCTGAACCTCGACGACGTGCTGCTCAAAAACGGCAACGTCCGACTCTATATGGATGTCTGGAAGAAGGAACAGAAGCCCGACACCGCCGCCTCGACACCCTTCCTCATCAAGGCAAAGAAGATTGACCTCGAAGACTTTGACTTCGGGATGTCGATGCTCCCCACTATAGACACCCTCAGCTTCTATACAGCCAGGCTGGCTCTCAGGGACGGTGTCATCGACCTGGGCAACAACAAGATAAAGTTAGGCACCGTCAAAGCCGACAACGGCGCGGCCACCTACCTTGTCCCCTCTCCGGAGTATGTCGCCGCACACCCCGCACCGCCGGCCGACACCACCTCGACCTCGGCCCCGATGGTCATCATGGCCGATACAATTTCGCTGAACGGGTTCACCGCCAACTACGCCACGAAAGGGGCGAAGCCCGTCCCGGGATTCGACGCGGGGAACATCCACTTCTCCGACCTATACCTGACCCTGGCCAACTTCTATAACGAGTCCTCGACCGTGAGGCTCCCCCTCACACAGCTGCGAGGCCGCGAACAGTGCGGGCTCGAAATCACCTCGGGCAGCGGTACGGTGCTCGTGGACAGCCTCGGCCTGACCCTCGAGGACCTGAAGGTGCGCACCCCCTTCTCGGACATATCCGCCACCGCCGGACTCCCCTTCTC
>CAZUAK010000100.1:0-5298 GCA_964618395.1 uncultured Sangeribacter sp. | reverse complement strand
TATGCCGCCAACGCACTCGACTTCAAGCGGCTGCGCGCCAAGCTCACCCTCGACGGCACACTGAAGAATCCCAAACTGGCCGAGAAGTTCGTCGGTCCGCTCGACGGCATAAACATCCCCTCATTCAACATCAAGGGCACGGCAGGTGTCGAGGCGCAGACATATACGGCAGACCTGGCGCTGACCACTCCCGACGGCCGACTCGGCGCCAAGGGCAAGGTCTCCATGACCTCTGAAAACTATAACGCAGACGTCATCGTGGACAACCTCAACGTCGCCTCCATCATGCCCTCGCTCGGCATCGGCTCGGTCGACGGCTCGCTGGTGGCCCACGGCGGAGGCTTCAATCCCGAGAATCCCCGCGCCCACACCGACATCTCGCTCCACCTGAACCACATAGACTATAACAAAGTGCGCCTGACGGGCATCTCGGCCGACGCCACACTCAACAACGGCGCCTTCACGCTCGACGCAATCTCACGCGCACCCCAGGCGGACCTCACCGTCACCGCACGGGGCACCGTCGCTGCTGACGACTATAGCGTCAACCTCCTGACCCACATCAATCACCTCGACCTCAAGGCCCTCGGGATGAGCGAGACCCAGAACGAAGGCTCCGGCTCTATCCGCCTGGTCGGCTCGGCCTCACCGAAACGCTGGCTCTATGACCTGCGCATGAACGCCGAGAACGTCGACTGGACCCTCAACGAGACGAACTATCACCTCCCCTTCGGCGTGCAGCTCGACCTCAAGGCGTCTGAACACCTCACCCTCGCCGACCTGACCGCGCCGGGTACGGAGCTTCATTTCATCTCGCCTTCCGGCATGGAGGGCGTCGTGAACAGCTTCTCGCGCGCCGCCGACCTGGCGATGAAGCAGGTCGACGCACGCGACATCGAAATCGACACGCTCCACAAGGTACTGCCCCAGTTCAGGCTCGAAGCAAACATCGGCGGTTCGGGGCTGCTGCGTGACTTCCTCCAGCCCAACGGCCTCTCTCTGGACACGGTCTTCGCCACCATCGCCAACGACTCGCTCTTCGCTGCCAACGTCGGGGCCTATAACCTCCAGACCGCATCGATGGACCTCGACACCCTCGGGCTCAACATGAGACAGAGGGACAAGCTGATAGACTACGCCTTCCATCTCGGAAACCGCCCCGGGACCCTCGACGAGTTCGCAAACGTCAACGCATCGGGATATATCGGCGCCAACCGTCTGTCAACCTACCTTATCCAACGCAACCTCCAGGGTGAGACAGGATACCGCCTCGGTTTCACCGCCGCACTGGCCGACTCGACCGTAACGGTCCACTTCACCCCCCTCTCGGCCACTATCGCATACCTGCCGTGGAAGTTCAACATGGAGAACTTCGTGGACTACAACCTCTTTACCCGTCAGGTCCACGCCGACCTGACCGCGAAGTCGTCCGAAAGCTCCATCCTTGTCCGCACGGAGCCTTTCGTGGCCCAACGCCGAGACGAGAACGGGAATCCCGTGCCGGGCGACTCGCTGAGGGGCGAGGAGCTTCACGTCCAGCTGTCGAACATCATCATAGAAGACTTCCTCAAGCTCTCGCCGACGGCTCCCCCCATCTCGGGCAACATCGACTCTAACATCCGCGTCTTCTATGACGGGCGCAACCTGATGGGTCGCGGCTCTGTAGACTTCTCCAACTTCTATTATGAGCGTCAGCGCGTCGGCAATTTCCACCTCGGCCTGCTCGCCGGCCTCGAAGAGTCGGGCAAGACCCGCGCCGCGGCACGCCTGCGCATCGACAGCATCGACGCACTCACGTTGCGCACCACCCTGGTGCCCGACACACTCTCGCCCGACGGCGGACTGGAGCCGGAGGAGCTCAAGCTGCAGATTCACCGGATTCCGCTCGCCCTGGCCAATCCCTTCCTCGACCCGGATATGGTCTCGCTCGGCGGCGTACTCGAGGGTGACCTCGACGTCTCGGGCAAGTTCTCGGCGCCCCTGCTCAACGGTGCGCTGAAGTTTGACGGCGCCTCGGTCTTCGTCCCCATGATAGGCACTAAACTGAAACTCGACACAGTGCCGATTCCCATAAACGACAATCAGGTTTCGTTCAACGCCTTCGATATCTGGGCGGTCAACAATAATCCGCTCACAATCAACGGCAGCGTGAACGCCGCCAAGTTCAACGACATCAAGTTCGACCTCTCGGCCAACGCAAACAACATGCAGCTCGTCGGCAACTCCAAAAACGGACGCAGCGACGTCTACGGCAAGCTCTTCCTTGACCTCGGTGCCTCGGTGAAGGGTTCGACCCGAATGATGGATGTGACGGCAGACCTCAATATACTCCCGGAGACCGACGTGACATACGTCATGGCCTCGGAGACGGCCCTGACCCAGACCAAGAATGATGAGATAGTGAAGTTTGTCAACTTCTCGGACACGACCCAGGTGGCACAGGTCGACTCGCTCGCCTCGCGGATGCTGATGCGCATAGCCGCCAACCTGACCCTCTCACAGGGCACGCAGGCCACCGTCCTGCTCGACGCGGGCGGTACCAACCGCGTCGAGGTCACCCCCTCGGGCTCGCTGAGGCTGACCCAGAACTATATCGGCGAGATGAAGCTCAACGGTCAGATAGAGCTCGGGACCGGTTTTGTCCGCTACTCCATCCCCGTCATGGGCGAGAAACGTTTCGACTTCAAGCAGGGGAGCGTGGTCACCTTCAACGGCCCCATAGACAACCCGAGCTTCAACATCAAGGCTGACGACAAGGTGAAGGTCAATGTGGCGTCCGGCTCTTCGACAAGGATGGTCAACTTCATCGTGGGACTCGACGTCACCAACAACCTCGCCTCGCCGAAGGTCATGTTTGACCTGACGACAGACGACGACATGTCGATAGCCAACGAGCTGGCATCGCTCTCGCCTGAGCAGCGGTCATCGACGGCGATGAACCTGCTCATCACCGGCCAGTATACCGGTCCGGGCGCGAGCACGGTCAACGGCAACTTCGTCACCGGCACGGCCCTCGGCCTGCTGACGTCCCAGCTGAACTCACTGGCCGCCAAGGCCATCAAGGGGGTCGACGTCTCGTTCGGCATCGACCAGTATCAGATGGGCGAGAACGGGCAGAGCTCAACGACGACAAGCTACTCTTATCAGCTGTCGAAGTCACTGTTCAACAACCGCTTCAAGATCATCGTGGGCGGAAACTACTCTACCGACGCCTCGGCCGACGAGAACCTGGAGCAGAACCTCGTCTCGGACATCAGCTTCGAGTATATCATCAAACAGACCAACAACATGAGCCTCGCCGGCAAGCTCTACCGCCACTACGGCTATGAGAACATCCTCGAGGGCGACATCACCGAGATGGGCCTCGGCCTCATCCTGAGGCGCAAGCTCTCGAGCCTCACGGGCCTCTTCCATTTCGGACTCAGCAAGAAGGCGAAAGAACGCCGGAGACTCCGCCAGCTTGAGAAGGACTCGCTCGAGAAGGCGCTGCGCGACTCTGTCGCAGACCGTCCCAAGGAGACCGCCATCGAGTCGGAGGCCCTCGTTTCAGACACCCATAAAGAAGACAGCAAGGAAGGAGGTGCAAAATGAAGAAGTTGAAGTTCGCAGCCGGTTTCCGGTCCCTATCGCGCCTGACGGCGCTCCTTGTGCTCCCGCTGCTCGTTCTGGCAGCCTGCTCTACGACAAGCCGTCTGGGCGAGGGCGAAGTCCTATATGACGGCGTGAGGGCCATCAACATCAACACGCCCCACGACGAGCCTATCCCCCCGGCACTGAGAAGCAGCATCGAGGAGCAGTTCAACGTCACCCCCAACAATCCGTGGCCGATGAAGCTCTTCTCGCCTTACCACCGCTCGCCGTTCGCAGTCGGCCTGTGGGTATGGAACGCCTGGCCGGACTCGGTCAAGGGTCTGAAGGGGTGGCTATACCGCCACCTGGCCAAACAGCCTATCCTCATTTCGGACCTCCGCTCGCGCATGAGGGCCGAGAATACGGAGCAGCTCCTGGCCAACAACGGTTATTTTGGTTCTACGGTGACCTATACGGTAGACTATGACAAGAAGAACCCGAAGAAGGCCAAGATGATTTATGACGTCAATGTGCCGGAGCCTTACCGCCTGGACTCCATAATCCTGCTCAACGGGGACAATGAACTCACTCAGCTCATAGACTCGTTCGCCCGCAAGGAGCCCTATCTGGCTGACGGCGAGGTCTTCTGTGTGGACTCCCTGGCTCAGGTGCGCGTCAACATCGCCAACAAACTGCGCAACAAGGGATACTACTATTTCCAGCCGGACTTCATAGAGTTTCTGGCCGACAGTCTGCTGAATCCCCATCACATTGCCCTGAAACTTGCCCTGGCCGACAATCTGCCGGGGATGGTCCTGCATCCGTACAAGACACGCAACATCTACACGCTCGTCCAGCGGCGGAGCACCGCCAATCCAGGCACTCCGGACACCATCCCCACCCAGCGCGGCGACCTCATCATCATGCGGCCGTCACACGTGCGCCCGGGGACCATCGAGGACTGCATCACCTTCCGCGAGGGACGCACCATGACGGTGCGACAGATGAACACCACCCAGCAGCGTCTCGCCCGTCTCGGAATGTTCAGCGACATACAGATTCAGCCGGTGCCTGTCGACACTTCGGCCGGGAACTCCCAACTCGACGTTTATATCTCCTGCCGTCTTGACCGCCCCATGGAGGTGTCGCTCGAGGTGAATGCGACGTCGAAATCCAACTCGTACATCGGCCCGGGCATCATCGCCACGCTGACCCACCACAATCTCTTCGGTGGTGGCGAGAAGCTGAATTTCCAGTTGAACGGAAGCTATGAGTGGCAGACCGGCTCGGAACGGTCGAGCGTCTTCAATTCATACGAGGTGGGCCTCTCGGCCTCGCTGGCGTTCCCGCGTCTGCTTGCCCCGAAGTTCCTGAAGCGCACGCGCCGCGAGCTGAACTGGACGACCTTCACCCTCTCGGGCGATGTGCTGAACCGTCCGCATTATTTCATGATGGCTGAGTATTCAATGGGCGTTCAGTATGACTGGAACTACTCTCGCCGCGCGATGAACTCGTTCACCCCCATCAAGATCTCGTATACGAAACTTATCCGCTCCACCGAGGCGTTCGACTCCATCATGGCCCTCAATCCGGCTATCGCGGAGAGCTTCCGCAGCCAGTTTATCCCGCAGATGTCTTATACGTATACGTATGACAGCTTCCTGGAGCGTGCGCGCAACAACGGCATCAACTTCCAGCTTCAGCTGACCGAGGCGGGCAATATCTTCT
>CAZUAK010000099.1:1777-7847 GCA_964618395.1 uncultured Sangeribacter sp. | reverse complement strand
GGCTGCGGGGCTTTTTTGCTGGCGGCTACAGGGACACACCTTCGACAAACCTGTTGCACTCTGGGCGCGAGTTTCGCACTCGCCTTTTCACCTTCGACAAACCTGTTGCACACTGGGGGCGAGTTTCGCACTCGCCTTTTCACCTTCGACAAACCTGTTGCACGCACTGTTCCGCACTCGGAGGGTGCTTTCGGCCTCGGCTTTTGCTCTCGGCGGGATGGTGCGGCCGCTTTTGCTCTCGGAGGGCGCTTTTTGGGGGTCAGAGGCGGTTTTGGCGCCAGGCGTCGATTAGGCTGCGCGTCAGCGAGGCGGGACGGGGGAGCTGGGGGAGGGTGTCGGGATGGCGGCGGTCGTAGAAGGCGGCCTCGGAGAGCTCGCCGTCGGGGAAGGAGAGCGGGGGTGAGTCGGGGGCGAGCCTTGCGGTGAAGGCTATCATCAGCTGGTGGGGATAGGGCCAGTACTGGGAGCCCCAGTAGCGGATGTCTTCAATCTTGAGGCCGGTCTCCTCGCCCACTTCGCGCGCCACACACTCCTCGAGCGTGGGGTCGCCCTCGACAAACCCGGCCACGAGGGCGTGAACTCCGTCGGGGAGGGTCTTGGCGTGGACAAGCAGGGCCTCGTCGCGGTTCTCGCCCCGGGTGACGAGTACGACGATGGCCGGCGTGGGATTGGGGAAGAACTCAGCGGCGCACTGCGGACACTTCTTCGGGACTCCGGCGGGGAGCGGTGCGCCGCACCGGGCGCAGAAGCGCTGCTCGTGTTCCCACTTCGCCAGGCCGAGGCGGCAGGCGGTCTCGGCCCACTCCTCTTCGGGAATCAGCAGGAAGGCCTCGCGGAAGTTTGTCCAGCGGCCGTTGATTTGGATTTCGCCTTTTTCGTTTATGGGATAGGTGTTCATTGGGAGCGGTTTTTAGGGTTCACCTTCGACAAACCCTGTTCGGGTTCGGGTCGGACGCACGGCAGCTTTGCTGCCGTCACTCAACTATGAGGGCTGCGAGCATCTGGGCGGGGGTCAGGCCGGTCTGGGGGTGACGCCAGTTGGGGGCCAGCTCTTCGAGGGGCTTTAGGTAGAACTCTCGCTCGGGGAGGCGGGGATGCGGCACCTGAAGGGTCGGGGTGTCGATGACGAGGTCGTCGACGGCCACGATGTCGAGGTCTATGACCCGGTCGCGATAGGAGCCGTCGGGGTTGCGGTGAGACTCCCCGTCTATGAGCCTCTCTATCTCCTGGAGTTTGGCGAGGACCTCCTCGGGAGAGAGCTCCGACTGAAAGCACATCCCTATGTTGAGGAAGTCGTTCTGGCTCTCGAAGCCCTGGGGGGCGGTCTCGATGATGTGTGAGGTGTGGCAGTCGGTCAGGAGGTTTCCGGAGCGGTCACCGAAGACATCGCCCACGGCGCTGACGGCCCGCGCGACGTTGAGTCTGCGCGGGCCTTTGTTGGAGCCTATGTTGATGAAGTAGGTTTTCATTTAGGGTTCTTTGTTTTCACCATCACCCTAACATTCACCTTCGACAAACCCGTTGCACGGTGAAGGAGAAGCGGAAGGGGATTTTGCAGGGCGAGGGGAAGGGAGAGAGGAGAGGGTGTGGTTATTTTGTGTAGATGAGATACTGCCAGGGGGCGAGGGTGTCGGGCAGGGGTAGGTTGGTGCCGGAGAAGTACTCGGTCAGGGCGGCGGTGCGGGCCGGGAGGGCCGGGTTGTTGAGCTGGGCCTCCTTGTCGCTGAGGTTTACGAGCACGATGACCTCATCGCTGCCGTTCTTGCGCGAGAAGGCCACAACCTGGTCGCTCTCCTTGGAGCCTTCGGTCGGAATCCATTCGAGCTCGGAGACGGCACCCGTCTTGGCAGGGAGGACGCCGAGGGCCTTGTGGTCGCGCTTCAGCGAGTTGAGCATCTTGTAGAAGGTGGTCATCTCATTGGCGGTGTAGTCGGGGCGGACGGCATCGACCTCGAAGAACTCGAAGGGATGGTTGAAGCCCACTTCCTGACCGGTGTACATCATCGTCATGCCCGGCAGGGTGTAGCTGAGGACTGCGAAAGCGCCGAGGCCCTTTCCGTAGCGGTCAAACTCCGTGCCCTCCCACGAGTTGAGGTCATGGTTGGTCACCATCTGGGTGTGGACGGCCCCCTTGGGGTTGTCGGTGCTTTCGACCATCTTGCGGATATCCTTGGCGGTCTTGCGGGCGCGCTTCTGATTGTGCTTGACGGCATAGTCGTTGACGCCCTGGGTGGCGGCGATGTCGTTGAAGAGGTCCTTCATCGGCCAGGCATAGTCGGCGTCGAAGGCGCTGTTGAGC
The DNA here is from genome assembly GCA_964618395.1 of uncultured Sangeribacter sp. Taxonomy (GTDB): domain Bacteria; phylum Bacteroidota; class Bacteroidia; order Bacteroidales; family Muribaculaceae; genus Lepagella. Next base: position 5,548 of record CAZUAK010000099.1, on the reverse strand, counting down.
AGTTCGGGCTTGTCGGACTCGGCGAGCATGAAGACCGGCTTGATGGCCTCGAGCTGCGGGCGCGCCCACTCCCAGAAGTCGGTGGGGACCTCGCCGGCCACGTCACAGCGGTATCCGTCGATATCGGCCTCGGTTATCCAGAACTTCAGCACGTCGGCCATTGCCTCGCGCGTGGCGGGGTTTGAGTAGTCGAGCTTATAGGTGTCGGTCCAGTCGAAGGGACCGAACATCTCGCCCTTCTCGTTGCGCATGTAGTACTCGGGGTGCTCGGTGACCCAGGCGTTGTCGCAGCCCGTGTGGTTACAGACCTCATCGAGGATGACCTTCATGCCCAGCGAGTGGGCGGTGCGGACATACTCCTTGAGGTCCTCCATCGTACCGAACTCGGGGTTGACGGCCTTGTAGTCCTTGACGGCATAGTAGCTGCCGAGGGTGCCCTTACGGTTCTTTTCGCTGATGGGGTGGATGGGCATGAGCCAGACGATGTCGACCCCGAGGTCGCGCAGGCGGGGGAGTTCAAGCTGGGCCCCTTTGAGGTTACGGGCTTCGGTGCCCTGACGGAGGTTCACTTCATAGATGACGGCGCGGTCCATGAAATCGGGCTGCGGCCCGGCAGCCGAAGCGGCGCCGGCGATGGCCAGCGACGCGCAGAGGGCGAGAAAAATATTTTTCATTTAAATATCGGTTTTTAGATTCAGGCAGGTTAAGGAGGGCACGAAAGCCCTCCCTAAGATTAAGCGAAGATAACTATAAATTTGGGGAATTGCAATTTATTTTGTAATTTTGTTGCTAAATACTTGATATGAAACGAATTTTCACATATATTTTCATACTTTCAGGACTCTTCATACTACTTCCGGCATCGGTGGCCGAGACGGTCATGCCGAGCGCGCCGCGGAACCGCGTCCTGAAACAGAGACTGACCTTACCTCAGGATTCGCCCCTGATACCCTTCATCTTGGTGGAGTTTTCCGACGTACCGTTCACCATCCCCTCTCCCGCCGAAGTCTTTGCAGAGGCGATGAACGGCGAGGACTACAGCGGCTACGGCGCCTCCGGGTCGGTGCGCAAATGGTTTGCCGACAACTCCCGCGGGCTCTACACGCCCGCCTTCGAGGTCATCGGCCCCATCATGGCCGACCAACCCTCGGCCTACTACGGGATGAACAACGTCTACGGCAAGGACATGCGCGCCCACGAACTCGCCGCGGAGGTGAGCCGCAAGGCGGCGGAGCTCACGGACCTCTCCCGGTTTGACAACGACGGCGACGGCGTTGTCGACCTGACCTATATCTGTTATGCCGGCCAGGGGGAGTCCACATACGGCGGGGCGACGACCATCTGGCCCTCAAACGGCTCGCTGGCAGAAGACGGTCTGAGCGTCGAGGCCGGCGGCGTGGCCGTTGACCACTATGCCATGACCAACGAGTGGGACCGCGTCAGCCCTACCGGCATCGGCACCTATATCTACCAGCTGCTGCTCTCCATAGGCCTCTCGCCGCTCAACGAGCCCTTTGACCGCACGCTCTGCTCCTCGCCCCTGTCATGGGACATCATGGACACCGGCTATAACAACGACACCGGCATGACCCCTCCCTGCCTGTCGTCGGTCGAGAGGATGGCGTTGGGGTGGCTCGAACCCACCGAGGTCGCGCCCGAGAGCGAGGTGACGCTCAAAGACCTCGCCCAGAGCAACACCGCCATCAAGATACCGGCCGGGAGCAACGAGAACGAGTACTTCCTGCTCGAATACCGTGCCATGAAGGGGTGGGACAGCTACCTGCCGCACCACGGCCTGCTCATCTGGCACGTAGACTATGACGCCGAGGCGTGGGCCACGGGTACCGTCAACGTCGACCCGGCCCATCACCGCGTGCGGCTCATCAAGGCCAACAACGTCGAGGTGGTTGCCACGAACGGCAGCTCGGCCCACACGGTTCTCCCCGGCTGGTGCTTCCCCGGCAAGGAAGAGGTCACCGCCATCGGCAACCACACCGTCCCGGCCCTGAAGAGCTGGAGCGACGAGCCGACCCCCTATCCCCTCTCTGACATCACCGAACACTCCCGGGGCGATTATGTCCGTTTCTTTGTCGGCGACATCTCCCTGACCAAGGTACCGGTAGCCGTCGCCCCCGTCGGCGACCAGGTCGGCACGGACTCCTTCACGGCCCTCTGGGGCCCCGTCAAAGGGGCTGACGAATATATAGTCAGCGTCTATCTCGGCACACCCCAGGAGATCGGGGAGGCCGTCTGTGACTTCGGCGTCACCCCCGGGTTCCAGATGCCCTACGGCTGGGACACCTCCTCGACGGCCACCTACACCTCGGCGGCCTACTGCGGCGAGTCGTCGCCCGCGCTTCGCTTCCGCGACGAAGGGGCCTATCTCGTCAGCCCCGTCCTCCCCTCGCCCATAAACCACTTCTCATTCTGGGCACGCGACATCTCGGGAGAGAAATCGCTGGTCACCGTCACCGGACGCGACACCGCCAACCGCTCCTACTCGCTCGGACAGTTCACCCCCGAGCAGGAGGGCCACATATACACATACGACACCGTCCTCGAAGGGAAGGACATCCGCCGCGTGAAGGTCCTCTATCAGCGTCAGTCCGGTTCCATGTCTATCGACGACCTGGTCATCAGATATGGCGAGCTCCCCGTCCCCTGTCCCGGCTACGAGGAGGTGACGGTCTCGGGAGAGACCTCACTGACGGTCGAGAACATCGAGGAGTACGGCCGCGACTTCTACTACACCGTGCGCTCGGTCTCTGACGGCTATGTCTCTGCGGCGTCCGCCCCAGTGACAGTCCACCTCGGCACCACCGGAGTGGAGGCCGTCGGCGCGAAGACCGAATACACGCTCGAGGGGACCCAGCTGCGCAGCGACCACCTTGTCAGCGTCTACACCGCCGGCGGACTGCTTGTCGGCACCGGCACGGAGCTGACGCTGCCCGGGGCCGGAGTGTACGTGCTGGTATGCCGTGACGGCTCCAACCCCTGTCCCGATGTCCAAAAAATCGTTGTCGGAGTGAAATAAAAGGCCCTTCAGACGTTATAAAGATAGGTAGCCCTTAAAACGTTTTGTTTTTAAGAGCTGCCTATCACCCATTTTTAGGAAACGGCACCTTTGCAGGCATCCCGTATCAGAAAAATGGAGACATTGTTAACCCCGCGAAAAACACGAACTGATGGCTATATTCCTTCTGATACTGTCATGCGTCGTCTGGCTCCTGGCGATGGCGTCGCTCTTCCGCCGGCCCGTTGTGGGTCCGCTGCTCTCATACGTCGGCCTGTGGCTGCTCTCGCTCGCCCGCACCCGCGGAAGCTATGGCGAGGGGAGCTATCCCCTGCTCCCCATCAACAACACCATACTGCTCGTCTGGGCCTGCATGACACTGGTGGTCATGATAGCGACCATCATGCAGCCGAACTCCATCAAGGACCATAACCGCGGAATGGGTTACATGTTAGGCGGGGCGATAGCGGGACTGGCCGTCGGCCTCTTGGCCTATACTTTTTCGGCCTCGCTGTCCGTTTTATATGCGTCGATGATTATCGGCGTCGCGGCTGGAGTCTTCTTCGGATTCCTGCTCTTCACCAACACTCCGGAGGGTGCGCCGGTGAGCCTGCGCTCAGGGCGATTCTTCAACTACCTGCTCGCCAAGGGTTTCCCGGTAGCCATCACGGTCATGCTCCCAGGCGTGGCGTGCGTGCTGGCCCTGGCGATGTCGCTCGTTGAGTGATTCGGCCTTACGCCGACCCTCTCCTATCCCC
>CAZUAK010000099.1:0-1677 GCA_964618395.1 uncultured Sangeribacter sp. | reverse complement strand
CTTCAGCCATGACAAAGAAATTCATACTCATCATATCGGCGCTCCTGTTGGTCGCCGCCGGCGCCGCGGCCGCGCGTAAGGTCAAGGTCGAGAAGCCGGACTTAGCCAAGATTGAAAAGCAGACGCTCGACCCCTCGAGCCCGATGTATTTTCCCAAACTCATGGCCAAGTATAACCGCAACGACACGACCATGACGGCCGAGGAGTACCGTAACCTCTATTTGGGTTATATGTTCCAGGAGGATTATGACCCCTACCGCCAGTCACAGTACTCGGGCGTGACCGATGAGCTCCGTCTGAAGGCGACCCACTCCAAAGAGGAGATAGACACCATCCGGAAGTATGCCGAGCTGACGCTGAAGGACAATCCGTTTGACCTCCGCCAGATGTCGTTCCTGGTACATGTCCTCAAGGAAAAGCGCAAGGACATGAGCGCCAAGATATGGGAGTACCGCCTGGAGCACCTGTTGGCAGCCATCAAGTCGACGGGTACGGGAGAGGACAAGGACAACGCCTGGTATGTGATATACCCGATGCACGAGTACGACCTCATCCAGCTATTGGGCTATCGCGCCACTGACGCGGAGTATATGGACCCCGGCTATGACTACCTTACGGTCGAAGCACTGCCGGAGACGGCCGAGCGCCTGCGCAACCGCGTGGCGAAGGGGTTCTACTTTAACGTGGAGAACATCCAGAAGCAATGGGAGCTCAAGCATCCCGAGGAGGTGGAGGAAGAATAAAGAAATTAAGACCCCATTTCAAAAACAAGAAAGGATAAATAAAGATGAAAGAAGTTATTGGCCCCGGCAAGTTTGTGGGCTATGCCTATAAGGTTTATGATGACGCAAACGGCGAGCTTCTGTTTGAGGCTCCGGTAGATGCGCCCGACACTCTGGTCTATGGCGTCACCGAAGAGGTGATTCCGGGTCTGTTGGCGACCCTGAAAGATATGGGCGCCGGCGACAAGTTCAGCGTAACGCTTCCCCCTGCCGTTGCCTTCGGCGACGTGTCTAAGGACTTTCTCATCGACGTACCCCTCTCGGCGTTCGGCGACGAGCTTCCGGAGCAGGTCAAGCCCGGCGCAGTGCTCCCAATGGTGACCGACCAGGGCTTTACCGTACGCGGCAAGGTTCTTGAAATCACGCCTGAAGTCGTTAAGATGGATTTCAATCATCCGTTCGCCGGCAAGACCCTGCGCTATGAGGGCCAGGTCCTCGAGGTTCGCGACGCGACCGAAGAGGAGATGAAGCCGACCCACTCCTGCGGCTGCGGCTGCGGCCACGACGGAGGCTGTGGTGACGGTGGCTGCGGCGAAGGCGGTTGCGGTGAAGGCGGTTGCGGCTGCCACTGATACAGCGACACCCATTCTCGCCCATTTTCGCCCATTCTCGCCCATGCGGGTTTGCAACCCGCATGTTTACTGTGGGTTGCAAACCCACAACGACAAAGACTGTGGGTTGCAAACCCACAGGGACAAAGACGGTACTGCTGTGGGTTGCAAACCCACAGCGACGGATTCGCGTCGGAACAAAAGTAAAAAGGCCTTGTCTCACGACAGGGCCTTTTTTCGTTTATATTCCAGTTTAGGTAAATGCTAAGTGTCGCTTCACAGCGAGCCGTGATTAATCGAAAAATGAGTAGTTAATATCCAATATTATATTTTCGTGCCGATGT
>CAZUAK010000098.1:0-7900 GCA_964618395.1 uncultured Sangeribacter sp. | reverse complement strand
ACCGCGGTCGAACTGCATACCCTCGACAACGTCGATGGTGGTCTCAGTGCCCTTGGCTTCCTGGACGGTGATGACACCCTCCTTTTTAACCTTCTTCATTGCCTCGGCAATGAGACGGCCGATCTCTTCATCATTGTTGGCAGAGACGCGGGCAACGTTTTCGATTTTGTCAAAATCGTCACCTACTTCCTGGCTCTGACCCATGATGCCCTCGACGACGGCGCTGACAGCCTTGTCGATTCCACGTTTGAGGTCCATGGGATTGGCACCGGCTGCCACGTTCTTCAGTCCCTCGTTGACGATGGCCTGGGCGAGAACGGTGGCGGTGGTTGTGCCGTCACCGGCAAGGTCTCCGGTCTTGGAAGCGACTTCCTTGACCAGCTGAGCACCCATGTTTTCAAACGGGTTCTCAAGGTCTATTTCCTTGGCGACCGTCACACCGTCTTTTGTGATGTGGGGTGCGCCGAATTTACGTTCGATGATTACGTTGCGGCCTTTGGGGCCGAGGGTGACTTTCACGGCGTCGGCCAGTGCGTCGACACCTTTTTTGAGCTCTTCGCGAGCCTTGATATTGAATTTAATTTCTTTTGCCATTGTTATGTGTTTTTCTTTAGTCGGTAGTTGCTGTCAACCCTTTATCTTTCAGATTGCCCATTATTTGCCCGTTATTTGGCAGGTGGGTAGGATTGACAGTCTGTTTAGGATACTCAGTCGATGACGGCGAGGACATCGCTCTGACGCATGATGAGATATTTCGTCCCGTCGAACTCGATTTCGGTTCCGGCATATTTGCCATAGAGGACTTCGTCTCCGGCTTTGAGGACCATTTCCTCGTCTTTGGTGCCGTTGCCGGCTGCAATCACTTTACCTTTCAAGGGTTTCTCTTTCGCAGAGTCAGGGATATATATGCCTGACATCGTTACTTCTTCTGCTGCTGTCGGTTCGATGAGAACACGGTCTGCAAGAGGTTTTATTGCCATGATATTATTCTTTAAGTTGTTTTTTTGTTTTATGTTTTTCGAATGACAAAAATCGTGCCAAATTTTATCTCCGTTCCCCTTTTTCTCCCTTTTCCCCACCACTTATAAAACGTAAAAGGACCTCGTAATGTTTTGACATCACGAGGTCCTTAAATCTATTCCAGACTCTCCTTTACTTATAGAGGATATAGGTCCTTTCGGGAGCGAGGAAGCCTATGAGTCGGCCGTTCTTGACTTTGAACTCCTTGCCGTAGACGGTATCCTTGTATGTTCCGTTAGGTAGTCCGGTCGGCAGGTCTACCTTGTTGGCAGATGTCGAAAGGTTGATGACTGCGGCTCCCTTTTTTCCACGGTTGACAAGAAGCACCTGACCGTTTTCTGAGATTTCTATCTTTTCCTTCTGGCCGTCCATGGCAGTTCGGAACTTATTGACAGCCACAACCTCGGGGTGGAAGTACTCGTCGTTGCCGGCAGCTCCGAGAACGTTGTCGCCCCAGTAGGCCTCGCGAGACGAGCCTGCAGGACGTGAGAAGAAGAGGGGAGTGCCGTTCTGGCGAGCCGTGAGGAATACCCAGGCTGTTCTTATCTGGTCGTCAGAGAGTCCGGCTGACTCGTGCGCGTTAGCATACGTGTCATGGCTCTCGACCCAGGTTGTCAGAAACTCGGGGGCGGCGGAGTGGTGCCAGTTGATGATGTCCAGCCCGTTGGCCGAGCGTTGTTCGAGCATCTCGCGCAATACATGGCCGTAGCTTGAGGCGGTCTGTCCGAAATAGTCGGCATACTCTTTTTCGGGCACGTTGCGGTCCTGGAGCACCTCACCGTATACGAAGAGGTCGTCATAGGGGACGGCGAGCTTGACACCTTTGACAGCCTTACGGCCGGTGGCTACGTCCCAGAAGTCATTCTCCTTGACTCCGGCCTCGCTGTCGACCGGGTCGGAGTGAACGCCGATATGCTTGGCGGTGTCATAACGGAAACCTTTGACTCCGAGAGAGAGGAGGTCGTTGACAAACTCCATATAATATTTCTGGAAGTCGGGGTTCTCAGTGTTCACATCCGGCAGACCCCCCGAGCCCCAGAGGGTGCATTCCAGACGGTCGTTATAGTCACGCACGGGCTGCAGGCCGTTGGAGTGATACATCTTGTCGCGGCCGCCGACAGCCTTGTAGAAGTCTTCGGAGACGGCGTCGATGTCAAAAGCGGTGTGGTTTGGCAGTACGTCTACGATGACTTTTACGTTATACTTGGCCGCTGAGTCCATCATCGCCTTCATCTGGTCCCTTGTGCCCAGAATCTGATTGCCGATTTTCCAGTCGGTCGGCTGATAATAGTAGTACCAGTATCCTTCTTTCTCGTCAAACAGTTTTTTGGAACCGCCTTCGGGATTGAAGCACTCCTGAACAGGAGATGTCTGAATCATCGTGAAGCCCGCGTCGGCGATCTGCTTCATGTTTTTACCGATGTTGTCGAAGTTCCAGCTCCACACGTGAAGGATGGATTCTGTGTTGACCGCGTCGGGGTTATGGGTGACGCGATCTTTTGCAACCGCCGGGATAGAGCAGCAGGCAACTCCGGCAGCCAGTAGCAGAAAGTTTCTCATGTTGGAAATATGGTGTGATTACAAAAATAGATCTTTTAATAATAACGTTTTTTGACACTTTTCGATTGTGAAAGACCTGGCGAAAAGTGTAAATTGCACACTTTTCAGGAAAGCGTGAAATATCTTAAACTTCTTTAAAATGGTGATAAATAAGACGTTTTAATTTGGCCGGGCGCATCTTTTTCACTAAATTTGCAGTGTTCGATTCTCCTCAAAGATCAACAGGCGTCTCCGGACGCTGAAAAAACCTCATCTACATCATGAACCTTAAAACACTTTTCGTTTCCTTCATAGTCGCCGGTATTTCATTCTGCAGCGTCAGCGAGTCTCAGGCCAAAAGACCGCAGGCCCACATGAAAGCCCACAAAGAACAGCTCGCAAACGCAAAATCCCGTCTTGACAATTCTGTCATTTCAAACTTCATCGAGAAGGATGTCCTCTCCCGTGAAGATGACAAAAAGGAGCTTTCCAAGGAATCCGCAACCATGATAAAGGACCTGCTCAGCGAGGCTCGGACTCATATGGGGAAACGATACAGTCACGGTTCAAAAGGCCCGAACGCCTTTGACTGTTCAGGCTTCACAAGCTATGTCTACAAGCAGTTCGGGTACTCGATCTCCCCGTCATCTCGCGCACAGTACACTCAGGGAACTGCCGTTGACCGCAAGGATCTGAGAGAGGGTGACCTCGTCTTCTTCACCAGCCGTAGCAGCGGCAAGAATGTAGGCCATGTCGGAATCGTAGTCTCGGCAAACAACAAGACCGGTGATTTCTCTTTTATCCACGCGAGCATCAAGGGTGTGAAGGTCAGCACCTGTTCGGGATACTATGAAGGCCGCTATATCGGAGCGAAAAGAATCATAACCGAATGATAAGATATCAGTAAGAAACAAAATACAAATCGGAGTCCGGCTTTTAGGACTCCGATTTTATTTTTTGGACGGTCTGCAGACACAATTTGACGATGCGCGGGAACCATTTGACGGTGCGCAGACACCATTTTTTGAAACGCAGGCCCTTACTCGTTGGCTATCAGACGCACCTCGTCAACATCCGGAATAGAGGAGAGGTGGTTCATGATGGACTGAAGCTCCGTGAAGCTGTGGACGGCGAATTTGAGGTGTATCGTGACGATGGCGTCGTGGGTTTCGGTATTGATGCTGCTGATGGAGAGCCCTAACTTGATGGTGATGCAGTCGACTATGTCGATAACCATATGGTATCGGTCAACACACCTTATGTCAATCTCTACGGGATAAAGTGTGGCGTCTTCTTTAAAGTCAACTGAATATATGTTGTCACCCAATTGGGAGGCGAGGCGGATGGCGGTGGGGCAGTCGCGTTTATGAACGGTCATGCGTCCGTCTTCTTCCTTAAATCCGATGACCTCCTCGCCAGGCAGGGGGTTGCACTCCTCACAACGGTGATATTCCGGCTCGGGAAGTCTTTTGAGGTAGTTGCGAATCTCGCGGCGGGCTTTGTAGGTCACGGTATGGTTGAGCCAGTCCGGCTCGGGATGAGCCTGACTGTCGGGATATATCTCGACTATGTCGCCGCGGTGAAGCGGTGTTTTAATGGAGGCCAACCTTCCGTTTATGCGTGCATATTTTGCGTGCATCCCGAGCTGGGAGTGAATCTCGTATGCGAAGTCAAGAACCGTAGACCGTTGAGGGAGCACTATCGGTTTGCCCTGGGGTGAGAAAGTCATTATGTCGTCGTTATAGAAGGACGATACGACACTTTCGATGAAGGAATCTCCCGTGTCATGGGTCTGTCGTGAAATATCTTTCAGCGTCGCGCGGAATTTGTCTATCCAGCGGCGGATGCCGCTCTCGGTGCGGCTTGACAGACAGCCGAGCTGTGAGTCATGGACCATTCTCTCGGAAGAGATGTGTATCTCCTGCCAGCGTCCGAAGTCAGACAGGAGTTTCAGGTGGAAACTTTGATAGCCGTTCTCCTTCGGCGAGTCAATATAGTTTGAGATGCCTCCCGGTTTTTCTTTGAAGCGGTCTGTCAGGAGTGAGTAGATGCGCAGGGCGGTAGTCTTCTCGCTTTCTCCCGGCTCTCCCTTATATACGATCTCGATGAAGTGACGGTATTTCAGATGATCGAAGTCGTCACCGTATTTCTTCATCTTTCTCCACAGGGAGTAGGGGTAGCGGTACTCGACAAATACTCGGCAGTTTATTCCGGCCCTCGAAAGAATGCCTTGAATTTCATCTGTGAATATTTTGAGGCGTGCCCGGTTGTGCTCCTTATCGGCTTCTATTTTTCTGACGAGCTCGTTATATTCGTGAGGACAGCGGAACCGCAGACTGAGGTTTTCAAGTTCGGTCTTTACATTATAGAGTCCGAGGCGCGTGGCAAGCGGTGCATAGAAATAGTCAGTCTCGCCTGCAATCTTCATCTGTTTGTCAGCCCTCATGGAGGAGAGTGTCCTCATATTGTGGAGTCGGTCAGCGAGTTTTACGAGCAATGGCCGGATGTCATACTGAACCGAGTTCAGCATCTGTTTGAAATTGTCAAGCTGCTTGGACATTTCATATTTATCCTTCTTCTGCTTGGTGACCACCCTGACGATAAAGGCGACATCGTCTCCAAAACGCCTGAGGAGTTCCTCGTTGGTTATAGGCGTGTCCTCGACGACATCGTGCAGGAAGGCCGCTATGACTGAGTTGACATCAAGTTGCAGTTCTTTCGCGGCAATGAGAGCCACTGCCAGCGGATGGAAAATGTAAGGTTCTCCGGTTTTGCGCTTTTGCTGACTGTGTGCTTCACGTGCCAGCTCGAAGGCATCCTTAAGACGAGCCATATCGCTCTCTGACGTTCGGCTTCGCATAACGTCGAAAACTTTGTCAGCAGCTTCCTGAATCTCTTTGGAGTAGTCTTTATTCATTACGTTTCCTTGATGTCTGTTGTTCCGTTTCCTTGTCCCCTCTCACAGTCTGAGGATTGTAAAAGAAAGTTTAAAATTACAAAATATTTGCAATAGAGCCAAAAAAAAGTTGTAATTTTGCACATTCCCGTTAGGATTGCATGGTTTGAAGATGGCCGGACAGCGGTCCGCGCGTCTGTTTCAGACTTGTGATTGCTTAAAGTTAATGTCAGGAGGTCTTTACGTAGTTAATGACAGGAGGTCTTTACATACATATCCCGTATTGTCGGAAGAAGTGTCTCTATTGCGATTTTTTCAGCGGGGGCGTTTCTCAAGCCGATTGGTCCTTATTACGCCGCTCTCTTCTCAACGAACTCAAGGAACGGTCAGATGAATTGCCCAATTGCGTGACCTCAATCTATTTCGGCGGAGGCACTCCCTCGTCTATGCCCGTCGATGAATTGAACACCCTTTTGAAGGGGGTGAGGGAGACGGTGGCCGAGAGACTGTCAGAAGATTTCGAGTTGACCTTAGAAGTCAATCCCGAAGACGTTAACGAGGGTTCGATCCAAGCGTGGAAGGATATGGGGTTCAATCGCATCAGCATTGGTATCCAGACTTTTGACGACGTTCTTCTCCGGAGTGTGGGACGACGCCATTCAGGTGAAGAAGGATTGCAGGCTTTGAAGTTACTGTGCGGCTCTTTCCATAACGTATCTGCTGACTTGATTTTCGGTCTGCCGGGTCAATCGGTGGAGGGCGTGCGAAAGGATGTTCAAACACTTCTCTCCTGTCGGCCGACCCATATTTCTGTATATTCGTTGATGTTCGAACCCGGTACTGCCCTCACCGTGTTGAGGGACTCGGGTAAGGTCAAGGGGGTGAACGATGAGGTCGCGGTCGAAATGTTTGACGAAATATCACGACTGACCGCGGCTGCCGGTTACGGACGGTATGAAATCTCCAATTATTCACTCCCCGGTTTTGAGTCTTGCCATAACTCCCTTTACTGGTCCGGAGCGCCCTATTTAGGTTTGGGACCGTCGGCACATTCGTATGACGGCGACAGAATCAGAAGGGCCAATCCCCGCGATCTCAAAGGGTATCTCCGAAGGTTCGGATATGGAGAGGTGTCAGAGGTTCAGGATATAAAGAAAGGTTGTGCTGTATCTCCACCGCTTCCCGAATTTTTCAGCGAGGAAAGATTGAGTTCAGAAGAGTTGAGGGAGGAGTTTCTGCTGACACGCCTCAGGCGCAGACAGGGGTTTGAGCTTCAGGAATACCGGCGGCGATTTGGTGAAGACCGGTTTTCCGAGCTTCTGAAAAAAGCCACTCAACTTTCGGAGGCCGGGCTGATAAATCTCTCAGAAGAGTGTCTGGCCCTTTCAGAAAACGGAATAATGGTCGAAGACAGGGTCCTTTTGGAGTTGGCGGAATAATAAATCGTTTTTTCATTCAGTTAATACTTTACAATTCTCACGATAAAAATGTCAGATTTAAGGTTTAAAAGTGTCGAGGTCGCTACCTCTCGAAAGCCGGTGAAGGTCTCACTTCCCGATGAGCGCGTCGACAAGTATTATGCAAAAAAGGTGTTCAACAGACCTAAGATGTATGAATACCTGCCCAAAGAGACTTACACGGCTCTCGTAGATGCCATAGACAATAAGAAGCCGCTCTCGCGCAAGCTGGCCGACAGCGTGGCTGAGGGCATGAAGCGGTGGGCCCTTGACATGGGCGCCCGCCACTACACCCACTGGTTCCATCCCTTGACCGACGGTACGGCCGAAAAACACGATGCCTTTATCGACCACGACGGCAAAGGGGGAGTGGTGGAGGAATTCGACGGAAAACTCCTCGTTCAACAGGAACCGGACGCATCGAGTTTCCCTAACGGAGGTATCCGCAACACCTTCGAGGCACGCGGATACTCAGCGTGGGACATATCCTCGCCGGCGTTTATCATAGACGACACACTCTGTATCCCTACCATCTTCATCTCCTATACCGGTGAGAGCCTTGACTACAAGACACCGCTTCTGAAAGCCCTCAACAGTGTCGACAAAGCCGCTACGCGTGTAGCGCGTTATTTCGATCCGGAGGTGAAACACGTTCACTCGTACCTGGGTTGGGAACAGGAGTATTTTCTCGTAGACGAAGCCCTCTATGCGGCCCGTCCCGACCTCGTGATGACCGGACGCACCCTCATGGGCCATGAGTCTGCCAAGAACCAGCAGCTGGAGGACCACTACTTCGGTGCCATTCCTAAACGTGTAGAGCAGTTCATGCTTGACCTTGAACATGAGTGTCATCTTCTCGGTATTCCTGCCAAGACACGACACAATGAGGTTGCACCCAATCAGTTTGAGCTGGCCCCTATTTATGAGGAAACCAATCTGGCCAATGACCACAACCAGCTTTTGATGTCGCTGATGGCAGATGTCGCCC
>CAZUAK010000097.1:0-7939 GCA_964618395.1 uncultured Sangeribacter sp. | reverse complement strand
AACAAAAATCGCCTCAAGGCTGCGACCCGTGCGGCTGCCATTTTTTTGAAACGGGGTCTCAATTGACTTGGACGGGTATGCCCTCCGCACGTATGGCCTCGGCTATCTCTTCGAGACGTTCGCGGGAGACCTTGCGGAGACGTTCGGCCGGGGTCGTGCGGTCTATGCTGTAGAGCATCACCTCGCGGGGACGTATCGCCTTGTAGGCCTCTATGAGGGCGCGTATCTCTTCGGGCGAGGTGTTGGAGACATCCTGCCCCTCGTGTTCACCTTCGAGTATCATGGTCTGTATGATGCCCGTCCCGGAGAAACGTTTCAGCTGCCCGATGACCTTGTCGACAGAGAAGCCGGGGGTGTTGGGCCGGTCAATCAACCGCATGGTGCCCTCTATGGCCGAGTCAAGTTTCAGGATATTGTTATCGACGCGTTCCAGGGCGCGGCAGACACTTTCGGAGCCCAGGCGGGTGGAGTTTGTAAGCACTGACACCTTCGCGTCAGGATAGTACCTGTCGCGAAGGCGCAGCGTGTCTTCTATGATGGCTTCGAAATCCGGATGGAGCGTGGGCTCGCCGTTGCCGGAGAATGTGATGACATCGAGCGGCTTGTTCTCCGCGGACATCTCGCGCAGCTTTTTCTCGAGGTCGGCGGCGACCTTCTCGCGCGGGGGCATTCCGGTGGTCCCGGGCCCCTGGGAGTTGAATCCAGCCTCACAATAGAGGCAGTCGAAAGAGCATATCTTGCCGTCGTCAGGGGTCAGGTTGACGCCTAACGACACTCCGAGGCGGCGGCTGTGGATGGGTCCGAAGATGGTGGAGTGGAAGAGGACGGTCTGATCTTTAGCCATAATCAATCTTCAATTTCAAACTCGTCGCTGAAGAGGTCTACCGACTCCTCGCGCTCATCGTCGTCTTCGGGATACTCCTCGGAGTCCGTCTCGGCCTCGTCGTCAACACGTTTGGCATCCTGTGAGGGGAGGAAGGCGTCGACGGCAGAGCGGGCCGGCTTCTCCTTGGGTGCTGTGAAGATGATCTCGCGGATTTTCTTTTCGAGTTCTTCCGAAAGTTCGGGATTGTCGGCAATGACGGCCTTCACGGCGTCGCGGCCCTGGCCGAGTTTGGCGCCGTTATACGAGAACCAGGCTCCGGACTTCTTGACGATGCCCTGCTCGACAGCCATATCGAGGATTTCGCCGGACTTGGAGATACCCTCGCCGAACATGATGTCGAACTCAGCCTTCTTGAACGGAGGCGCCACTTTATTCTTGACGACCTTGACCTTCACGAGTCGGCCGATGGTGGTCTCGCCATCCTTGATGAAGGTTGAGGGGCGGATGTCGATTCGCACGGAGGCATAGAACTTCAGGGCGTTGCCGCCGGTGGTGGTCTCGGGGTTTCCGAACATCACGCCGATCTTCTCGCGGATCTGGTTGATGAAGATGCAGCAGGTGCGGGTCTTGGCGATGGCGCCGGTGAGCTTACGCATGGCCTGGCTCATGAGTCGGGCATGGAGTCCGACATTCTTGTCGCCCATCTCGCCCTCGATTTCGGCCTTCGGGGTCAGCGCGGCCACGGAGTCAATGACGAGCACGTCTATGGCGCCTGAGTTTATCAGCTGTTCGGCGATGTCAAGAGCCTGCTCGCCGTTGTCGGGCTGAGCAATCCAGAGGTTGTTGACGTCCACGCCGAGTTTCTCGGCATAGAAGCGGTCAAAGGCGTGTTCGGCGTCGATGATGGCGCAGATGCCCCCCTGCTTCTGGGCCTCGGCGATGACATGGATGGCGAGCGTGGTCTTACCTGAAGACTCCGGGCCGTATATCTCGGTCACGCGGCCACGGGGCAGACCCCCGATGCCGAGGGCGTAATCGAGCCCGATAGAGCCGGTAGAGATGGCTTCGATGTCCTGAACGGAATCGTCGCCGAGCCTCATGATGGCCCCCGAGCCGAAATCTTTCTCAAGGTGCGCGAGGGTCACGTCGAGCGCCTTGCGCTTCGCGTCGAGATCAGACACACGTCCGAGCGGAGCTTTCTTGGTTGTTGTTTTCTTTGCCATGATATATTTCGTTTTTAATTTATTTCTTCAGTGTTTCGGTACTGCAAAGTTAACACCGCGAGGGTCATTTCTCCCAATAAATCCTATTAATAATACTTAACAAAACGGGGCTGAGTGCAAAAGTTTTGCAGTCGGTGCAAAACTTTTGCACTTTGACCGAAAATTTTTTTGAATGTGCCTCCCACTCTCACTCCCCCGGCTCTGCTCTCCGGGGGCGTGGGGTCCCTTTTCACGGCCGGGACTCACCGGGCCCCCCAGAGGAGTTTGTTTCTCAGCGGGGTGGCGAAATTGGACTCGGGCGAGGTGAGGACGTTGATGGAGAAACCGGCCTTTTCGATGAGTATCTCGCTCCCGGCCGGCAGCAGGCATCCGCAGCCGTCGAGACTCAGTCGGTATGACCGGGCACGGCTGTCGGTCTTGATGCGCACGCGTGAGCCGCCCCCTATGACCAGGGGGCGCATCGTCAGGGTGTGGGGCGCCACCGGGGTGATGATCATGCACTTCATCGAGGGCTCCACGATGGGGCCGCCGACACTCAGGTTGTAGGCCGTCGAGCCGGTGGGCGTGGAGATGAGCAGGCCGTCGGCCAGATAGTCGGCCAAGAAATAACCGTCGACCCATACGCGAGAGTTTATCATAGACGACGTGTCCTCCTTCATGATGGCGACCTCGTTGAGGGCGTAGGGAAAGAAATTCTCCGGCAGCAGCTCTGAGGTGACCTTGAGGACCTCGCGCGGTTCGACTCGCATTTCGCCCGCGGCGAGTCGGTCGAGCAACGACGGCGCCTCGGCGAAGGTATAATGGGAGAGGAAGCCGAGATGGCCCGTGTTGATGCCCATGACCGGCACCCCCGAGGCTCCCACCTTACGGGCGGTGCGGAGAAAGGTTCCGTCGCCCCCGAGACTGACGGCGACTCCTGTCTCGTCAGGCAGCGTCAGGAACGGGAACACACACTCCGGGAGCCTCACTCCCTCAGTCTCCAGATATGACATGAAGGGACCTTCTATTCCGATCAGGAATCCCTTGGAGACGGCCAGCCTGAGGAAAGACTGTATCTCCTGCAGGTGTTCACCTTGATAAGAATTGCCGAAGATGGCTAAGCACTTAATCGGTTTCACAGCGTGTTGTATATGTTTTCCATTTCAGAGACAAAGCGGGGCCATGAGAGTTTCACGCGCGAGGTCTCGAAAGCCTCGCGGCCCATGGCGAGCCTCAGCTCGGGATTGCGGGCGAGTTTCTTCATGGCGTCGGCGAGCATGACCGGGTCTGCGGGCTCTACCAGCAGGGAGTCCTTTCCGTGGGTCAGATATTCGGTCTGTCCGCCGTTGCGGGTGCTGATCACGGGTCTGCCCACGGCCATATACTCAAGATTGGCGAAGCCGAACGCCTCCGGCTCCTCGCTGGGGAGGATGCCGAAATGGGCCTCCCTGATGAGCGGGGTGGGATCGTCGACATACTTTCTCCAGTCGATGCTCTCCATGACGCCGGCGTTGCGGGCCCGGTCGCGCAGCGAATCGACATAGTCCGGATTGCCGGAGCCCACGATTCTGAGGCGGAGCGTGCGCCGGGCTATTTTTGAGAGGGCGTCGATGAGCGTCTCCAGACCCTTTCCAGGCGCGAGGCGCCCGTGATACATCGCGATGACCGGTCCCTTAGCCGGCTCGTCAGCGATTTCACAGTCGGAGACATCCATAGAATTGAGGAGGACCTTCATCCGGTCTTCAGCCATGGGAGGCGGAGCTCCGGCCCATGTGGAGAGAAACGCCTCCTTCACACAGTGCGAGACGAAGAGCTGGGCGTCAAGATTGCGGTAAATGTAACGGTATAGGGCCGAGTCCCTCCCCGGCGAGACGGTGTGGAGGGTCATCACGATCTTCACGTCCGGGGTGCCGGAGAGTTTGCGGGCGATGATGGCGCGCAGTGCGTCGCGATACCTGTGGGTGTGGATGACGGTCCCCTCGGTCAGCCGCGAGCGGCGGCGGAAGATGCGCATCAGCGAGAAGACCGACTGCCAGTCTATCAGCCCCGAGAGCGGGGCGTGAAACAGAGGGATGGAGGCGTCGGTGAACTTATTGTCGACAGCCTTCGCGTCGCGGGTGAGGACGGCGACCTTCCACCCCTTGTTTCTGAAATGGCGGCAGAGGTCGAGGGCATAGCGTTCGACCCCGGACCATCGGTTGGACCCCAGGATATGAATCAGGCGCCGCGACATGAACCTTGTCAGTTACGCCCGGTCAGCATCACGCTGATGTCGACGCTCGGCATGCCTAAATAAGAGCCTACGAGTTTGTCCACGAGCTTTCCGCGATAGGTGATGATGCCGCTGCAGACACCCTCCGTAGTGGCTATCATGCCGTCGAGGCCCCCTTTGAGGCGCATCTCGTCGAAGAAGTTCACCAGCACGTTAGACAGTCCCATCGCCAGGGTGCGGGGAACGGAAACCGAGGGGTGCATCTCCTTGAAGTTAAGCACGAAGGCACTCTCCTTCATGGCGGCTGAGAGGCGTTTGGGGAACTCGAAGGGGCGTGTCGTCGTGCCGATGAGGATGACGTCGGCCGTCTTGACCTTGTTGAACAGCACGCGGGGATGTATGGCTATGGTCTGGATGCCGCGGCCCAGGACACGGCGTGCGTGTTCGAGCGAGGAGACGTCGTTGTTCATCAGCGTCACGAGCGCGCCGGCGTTCAGGGCGGTCTCGGCAGCCGAGTAGACATCCGTGCCGTCACCGATGATGAGCACCTCACAGGGGTTCACTCCGGCGATGCCGGCGAGCAGAACGCCCTTGCCGCCGCCGAGATAGGAAAGGTTTTCCTGAGCGTACATGATGGCGGCCGCGCCGTCTATGCGGTCGATGATGTCGGCGAAGACAGGCTCGTCGTTATGGCTGTACATGTTGTCGAGACAGCCGAGTGTGATGTTGCGGTCGAGCAGGGCCTTGATGACGCCGGGCTCGAAGAGCAGTGCGCTCATCATGCACAGCAGGGCGGAGCCCGGGGTCATTTTGTTGATGTCTTCGATGCGCAGCGGTGCATAAGAGAGGACAATGGGACACTTCAGGGCTTCGTCGCGGTCAACGATAGAGGCGCCATACTCGCGATATGCGCCGTCGGGGAAGCTGATGTCGATACCGGCTCCTTCCTCGACACACATTGTGATACCGCCGGAGGTGATGAGGCCGCAGGCCTCGGGAGTGAGGAGGAAACGGGTCTCGTCGGTGTCGGGATAGTTTGCGAGCAGTCCGATAGCGGCCTTGGGGGCCTCATCTTCAAGAACTTCGACAGCGGGTTGGGGTTCAAGCGCGTCGTGGTTACGTGCGTTGATGTCGTCATCGTGACGGCGGGTGCCATCGGAGGTGTCGTATTTGTCTTCAGTCATGGTATGGTAGTATAATCGCGACGCGCCGGGCCATCGGAAGAGACGCCCCCGGGGCGGTCGTCAGGTTTTCAGACCACTAAAGTATGAAAAAAGGCCGACATGACAAAACTTTTCGATAATATTATGTCTGACCTCGCAGGTTCTCCTTCGACATCGCCTTGAAGATTATGTATGACTATGTGGAATTTCTGTGGAGCTTTAATATCTGAGAGAAACATGATTGCGAGAATAAAAATTAATTCGTAACTTTGCGCTTGCAGGCCGTATCTTAGAAGCTTCGTCATGGGTAATTAAGGTAGGTCGGCAGACATAATGAAAAAGCGTTACTTGACGCTCTTTCTTGACAGTCAGAAACTTCGCAACTTTCAGAATTAGTCAAGGATGAAGCAAACAGTAGACGCTTTACGTGGATGTGTATATTCCACCCGATGTGGCACGGGAGTGTCATGGTTGGGTGTATGACATATTCTGCGTGAGGCCTCTGCAAGTTTGCTCGTTCAACTAATTCGGGCAATGCGAAGGCCTCTGACTGTGGGACGAGCAACAGTACAGACCTCACGTTTTTTCTTTCATCTACCCCCTATCCAAGAGGTCAGATAGGAAAAATTTCAATCAATTATGACCAAATTACGGTTGTTTTTCTTCACAATTTTATCAACGCTCATGGCGTTGTCCTCCTTAGCTGAGGATCCTATACTTCTTACCAACGGTAGGTGGGCTCGAATTCTGCCCGGAGTATTCACTACCGACGGAAAGTCCTCCATTTATTTTGAAGATGATGAGGAGGCCGGGATTTCCACCTTTACTGTATACGATGAAAATTTCAAGGAAGTGAACAACTTTTCTACAGTAAGGGGTCAAAAGGTGGAGGAAGTCGAATATAGTCAAACCCGAGAGTACTGTTATAAGAAGGTAGTCCAGTCTGATATCTACTACAATAACTATATCTTAGAAATAAATGGACAGACAGAAGGACTTACCATAAACCAGGTGCTTGATCATGTTCAATATGATGATGCTGTCATATGCAAGTTAATTGATGGCAGAAGCGTTGTAGGCTGGAATTTCTGGTACGCTGACATGTATGGCACCTCCTATCCGACCAGTGTTTACGTTGAGGTGGATAATGTATGGAAATGGGCGTCGGTTGAGTACAGTGGAGAAGATTATGGACCCTACGGACCATATGGAGAAATACAGGAAAGTCATTCTACCATTCAAGGACACTGCCAAAGTGCATACCTTATTACCGAAGACGGTGGTGATGGTGAAGACCAATCCCTTACTCATGGAATTTTCAGTGACGACTACAACTACATAATGGGAGAGTATGAGAAAGTTGAATATAGTCGTATAAACGAGGAAAGAGGTACTAAGTCCTGGGGTTTTAATTACTTCATAACTAAATTGTGTATATATGACTCGAAGGGAAACGTGCTTTCCAAAATCAGTCTCCCGTCGGGATATTATGCGGATGACCTTAGTATAATTAAAATGGGGGACCATGCGTACCTGGTGGTAGATGCATTCATTTACAATGAGTTTTCAAACAAGTATTACGCAATTGTGTACAAAATAGAGAAAATGGATGAAAGCTTAAGTGTCAAACAGGTTGCCGTGGCCTCCCACACCAAAGTGTCCCCACAGACACCACACAAAGGAGAAACAGTGAATGTGACCGTGGATGCCGAGTATGCTGCTGAGGGAGGAATGGTAAATGTTGTCTCATCCAACGGAATCAGCATGCTTCATACAAAGTTGGCACCGAATCAGACCATGCTGACATTCGATACTTCGACTTTCTCGAAGGGTCTATACGTAGTTCATGTTTCCAACGCTCGCGGAGTGTCGGAGGTAGCCAAAATAATCGTTCGTTGATATTCACTAAAGTTATTTAAGCGATTTTATCGCCATAACTAAAAGGTCCGTTCAAAAAACACACCTGAACACACAAGTAATAAGATGCTGCGGACAATACAATCCGCAGCATCTTTATATTTAATGGTAACCAATGCAACGACGAAAGTAGCAACCGGCTCAAGCCTTCATCGGAATGATTAATTGGGTCCATTTCGGCATCATCAAGGTTCTCCTTAGTGGTTGTCACCATGTATTTGAGCACAAGGAAAGGACGGGTCACTCTAATCTTGTATATACGGTACCAGCCGTATTTCCGATGCATTTGTTACGGAGTCAAAATGTAGAGTCACGGCCCAATGTTTACTTAAGTCTTGTTTTATACTTTATTTCTTTTAGGGATTTAAAAGATTTTCCTCTCACGCAGATTCGGGTGGCTGAGCTGGCGCTCAGCCGGCCCCTTGGGACGCTGGATTGGAGCAGATTTTACGCAGATTTTTTATTCTGTCATAAGTCACTGTTCCGGAACAAGACGCAGGCGCGCTCGGCTGAAGCCTCGCCCCCATCGCAGATGCGGCCAGACGGTCGCAGATCTTGACGGCACTGTCTTACCCTGAAAAAAGTTGACTCATAAAAAAGTTTAAAAATTATGGGAAAA
>CAZUAK010000096.1:0-7996 GCA_964618395.1 uncultured Sangeribacter sp. | reverse complement strand
GCAACAACGGCATCAACTTCCAGCTTCAGCTGACCGAGGCGGGCAATATCTTCTCGGGGATATATTCACTGTGTGGCGTCCACGGACACAAGGAGCTGTTCGGCACACCCTTCTCTCAGTTTGTCAAGGGTCAGGCTCAGCTTGTCTATAGCCGCCGTCTTGTGCCGAAGAAGGACCAGTGGCTCGTCACGCGTTTCCTTATCGGCGCGGAGCATGCGTACGGAAACTCGAAGGAGGTCCCCTATTCGGAGCAGTTCTATATCGGCGGCGCGAACTCCATCCGCGCCTTCACGGTGCGCTCCATCGGTCCGGGGTCGTATCGCGCTCCGAAGGATGTGGTGAACGGCTATTTCGACCAGACCGGTACGTTCAAGCTGGAGCTTAATACGGAGTACCGTTTCCCGATAGTGGGCATACTTCACGGCGCGGCCTTCATAGACGCGGGCAACATCTGGCTGTTGAAGGAGGATCCGCTTCGTCCGGGCGGCACGTTGAAGCCTAAGACTTTCTGGCGCGACATCGCGCTGGGCACAGGCGCGGGTCTGCGTGTTGACATCGGCATGATGGTCATCCGCGGTGACTTGGGCTACGGCCTTCACGTCCCCTACGACAACGGCACGCCGCACTACTTCAACATCCCCTTCAAGAAGGCCTTCGCCTTCCACCTCGCCATCGGCTACCCCTTCTGATATTACAGTCTCTAAACTCTAAAGTGAAAACATTGGAGACTAAAGCATTGTAGCGCAGGCTTCCAGCCATTGGTGTTAACTTAAACGATTATGTTTCTATACTGAGAACGCGAACATTCAGTATAATGTATGTAACCAATACATTACCAGGGATATAAAAGATTTCATCTCACGCAGATTCGCGTGAGATGAAATCTTTTATATCCCTGGTAATTAGAGTAATCCCAGAGAAGAACAACTGACTACAATAAGTTAGCACCAATGGCGTCCAGGCTGCCCCGAGACGCTCCAGAGTCATTCAAGGGTAATTCGGGCAGGCTGGAAGCCTGCGCTACAATGCTTTGTGTGAGGGTTGCAAATCCGCACGGACGAAAAAGGAGGGTGTGTCAAAATAGGCACATCCTCCTGTTTAAATACAACTCGGCTGTGGCAAAAAAGACGGAAAATATTTCCGTATCAACAGCGTTAGGTAGGTATGAGTGTAAGTAATGATGTGATAGAGGCATTGATGGCGATGCGTGATGAGAATCAGGCACGCCACCTTATGCGTTTCTTTAAGACAGGGCCCGGCGAGTATGGCGAGGGCGACAGGTTCCTCGGCGTCCGGTGTCCCCAGACCCGTGCCGTCGTTAAACAGTTCAGAAAGGAGGCGGAGTTGGCTGACGCACTCGCACTCGTGGAGTCTCCATGGCATGAAATCCGCCTCGCCGGGTTTCTGCTGATGATAGAGTTATATGAGCGCGCACGGAAACGGCATGATGAGCCAGCGATGCGCGAGGTCGTAGACTGTTACCTTTATTCTATAGACCGTGGAAATAATTGGGATCTTGTCGATATGATTGCTCCGAAGATTCTGGGCAAATGGCTTGTGAGTCACCCTGAGGAGCGCGGTCTTCTTGATGAACTGGCTGAACGACAGGACTCTCTGTGGCATCAACGCGTGGCTGTCGTCACGAACTGGATGCTCGTCCGTGAAGGGATTTACGCCGACACCTTTCGCATCGTCGAGAAACTCATGACCCATCCACATTACCTTATCCACAAGGCGTCGGGATGGATGCTTCGCGAAGTCGGTAAACGCGGTGGCATGGAGCTACTGGTGCAGTGGCTTGACCGGAACGCAACGCGGCTTCCGCGAACCGCCTTGCGCTACGCAATCGAACTCTTTCCCGAAGACCTCCGTCTCCATTACCTCCACCTTCGCCGCTGACACCCCAAACAACTTAGGGTTAATTGAACAGGTCAGAGGTAGGCCCATAGGTAGTCGAGATAGTCGTCGAAGCTGATGAACTTACCTCCCATCGAGGTGAGGTGGTCGGTCGGCATCTGACAGTCGATGAGCCAGAGATCGGGTCGCTCGGCGAGATGTCGCGCCAATCCTATCAGAGCGAGCTTCGAGCCGCCCGGTATGTTCGAGAACATGCTCTCGCCGATAAAAACATGACCTACCTCCTCGCCATACAGTCCGCCGACAAGCGTGCCGTCACGCTTGTCCCACACCTCGACACTTTTCGGCACTAAGGGCGAGTGCTCCGGATACAATCCCCCGGCGGAATGTATCTTTTTGTATAGGTCAATCATCTTAGGGCCGAGCCAGGCATGCTCGTGATCCACCCGGATATCCTGGTAATAACTCCCCAGCGAGCACTCCTCTATCACCTCGTCAAAGGCACGGTCGATGGTCACTTCATACCACCCTTTGTTGAGCATGTTGCGCATGGAGTGGGAGATATGGATTTCATGGGGCTCGATGACGAACCGCTTAATCGGCCCGCACCATTCCGGCTCACTAAGCTTGTAAGAATACCATGGGAAATATCCGCTGTGGTATCCACACCAGAGGGTTTCCGCATCAAGGCCCGCGCCGATGACCCATACAGGCTCGTCGTCCCCGTTGTCATAATTGCGGGGATCCGGGAAACCAAGTTGAGGTATCCATTTACGTCTCATCTCTTGTCCGTCTTAGATTTCATCTATCATTAAAAGGGAAGTTCGTTTTCCCAGGTATCGGGCCTTCTTTTACGCCTGGGTGCTCTCTTTTTCTCAGTCGGGGCAGGCTCCTCGGGCAACTCTTCCTCTTCAGGCCAGTCTTCCTCCTCCGGAAGCTCTTCACCGTCTGCCAGAGGAGTCTCAGGCGCTCCGACGGCAGTCAAGGTCAACTGTCCTTCTGGAGAGAGTGTTACTGTGGCCTCTCCACCGTTTTTCAGCTGGCCGAAGAGTATCTCGCGCATGAGCAGCGGTTTGAGGTTCCCCGTTATCACACGGTCGAGTTCGCGCGCACCCTTATCGGCAGTTACACCCTCCTTGAGTATGGAATCCCGTGCCTCGTCCGAGAGGTGGAATGTCACCTTCTTGGCTTCGAGCAGGGCTGAAAGTATCCTGAGCTTCTTGTCGAGAATGCGTCCGGCCATCTCCCGGTCGAGACTGTTGAACGAAATCATGGCCGACAGGCGACCGAGGAACTCGGGCTTGAAGAGGCGCTTGACCTCGCGAGCCATTGCGTCGGCGGCCGTCACGTTGCTGCCGAAACCGACCGACGCCCGGGAGGCGAACTGCGCTCCGGCGTTCGAGGTCATGATGATGACGACGTTGCGGAAGTCGGAAAGACGCCCCTTGTTGTCGGTCAGGCGACCATAGTCCATGACCTGGAGCAGGATGTTGTATATGTCAGAATGTGCCTTCTCAATCTCGTCGAGAAGTAGCACGCAACGCGGGTTCTTGCGTATGGCGTCGGTCAGCAGGCCGCCGTCGTCATAGCCCACATAGCCGGCCGGCGCACCGATAAGTTTGGCCACGGTGTGCTTCTCTACATACTCGCTCATGTCGAAGCGCACGAGCGGCACACCCATCGCCTCGGCCAGGGCTACGGCGACCTCAGTCTTTCCGACGCCCGTCGGGCCGACAAAGAGCATCGAGGCCACCGGCTTCTCCGGGTCGGTCAAGCCGGCCTTGGACATCATGACGGCCTCGGTGACGCCGCGGACAGCCTCGTCCTGGCCAAAGACGCGTCCGAGCACCCTGTCGGTCAGGGTCCTCATCTGTTCGGCCTCATCCTTTTCGGCCACCGTCTCGCTCTCTACGCGACAGATGCGCGCAAGCACCTTCTCCATCAGCGCCTTGTCGACAAAGTTCTTCCCGACTTCCTCGCGGTTCAGTTCGAGATAGGCACCCGCCTCGTCGAGCAGGTCGATGGCCTTGTCTGGCAGACGGCGGTCCGGAAGATGGCGGACAGTCCCACGGACGGCGAACTCGACCGCCTTGGCCGTATAGCGGATGCGATGGAACTTTTCGTAGACCGGCTTCAGCTGGCTCAGGATTTCTATGGCTTCACCTTCTGTCGGTTCGGTTATGTCAATCTGCTGGAAACGGCGGACGAGGCTCTTGGATTTCGAGAACTGCCGGTTATACTCCTCGTATGTCGTCGAGCCGATAAAGCGTATCGCCCCGCTTTCGAGGTATGGTTTCATCATGTTGGAGGCGTCGACGCCGTGGTCGACATTCGCTCCGGCCCCGACGATGGTATGTATCTCATCTATATAGAGAATGGAGCCCGGCTCAGACTTCAGTCCGTCGAGAATGCTTTTCAGACGGTCCTCGAACTGGCCGCGGTATTGCGCTCCGGCGGTCAGCGTGCCCATGTCGAGTTTGTATATCTTCGCTCCCTTGAGTCGCTTCGGTACATTCCCCTCCGCTATCTTCCGGGCGAGTCCGTAGACGAGGGCGGTCTTGCCCACACCCGGCTCGCCGACATGAAGGGGATTGTTCTTGTCCTTGCGGCAGAGGACCTGGATGGTGCGTGCAAGTTCCGCCTCGCGTCCGATGAGGGGGTTGCGTCCTTCGAGGTCGTCGTTCACACAGACAACCCATTCCTTCCAGCTTTTTCCCCTACCTCCGGGCATACCGTCATATTCATCATACACCCAGTCATCATAATCGTCCTCCTCGTTGTCGATTTTGCATGAGTAAGCCTCCATGATGTCGGAAAAGACATGGCCGCCATGGGAGTTTATGAGTCCATTGAAAAGGGATGGTCCATAGAGGTCGTGAAGGTCCCCCAGCGCATAAATGAGATGGGGGATGTCTACCTCTTTTGTGCTTGAGGACTGTTGGTGACTATACAGAAGGCCTTCGAGCCTGTTGAGCCCGTCGGAGGCGGTGAACTGGTATTCACAGCCTTCAGGGACGCTTTCAAGCGAGTCGACATAACGGCGTATCTGTTCGATGACGGCGTCGCGTTCTTCCTTTTCAAATTCTTCTACCAATACGCCCTGAAACGGTTCCTGTTCCCATATCTGGAGAATGATGTGCTCAGGCGTCAAAAACTCGTTGCGGCGTTTGATACAGTCTTCTGCGGCGGCGATATATACCCGGTTAAAATTATCGGTGACCGGGAAGGGGTGGTGAAATTCCATAGACAAAGAAGTTCTCAGAAAGAAATGGTTGGGTTCTGGAAGGGCCTTAGGCCTCTTCAATTATGACTCTGAGGGGTGCGCCCTCCGCCTTGACCAGTTCCATGACCCGTGCGAGTTTCGAGCGGGCTATGTCGAGCGGATAGACACCGGCCACTCCCTTGCCCGAGACATGCACGTCCATCATCAGTTTATAGGCCTCTTCTTGCGATTTGTAAAACACTTTTTCAAGAACGAACATCACGAACTCCATTGTCGTGAAGTCGTCGTTGAGGAAAACGACGGCATATTGTTTCGGCTCTTTGAAGTGTGTCCGCACACGCTCCGCATATTGTGTTCCTGTTTCCATGTCGACTCTGTTTGATTTGTGGTTGTTAAGTAACTCTTAAAAATTAGAAATACTTTATTTTTAGAATATTTTGAGATGGATTTAAATTTTTGCCGAAGGAGTTTAGCGAGCTAAACGACTGAGGTCAAAGATTTAAAGACGCTCAAAAGATTCAAAAAGAAAGTGTTTCTCGGAGTTGCCAATGTTATAACTAATTTTTAAGAGTTACTTACGGATTAGTTTTTATATTACGGATAAATTACGGATTGCAAAGGTTATATCGGGTTGCAAAGAAAGATTAACCCCGCCACCTTATTCCGGAGGCGGGGGAATTATGTAGTACTCTCATGGGGAGTCGAACCCCAATCGATGGAACCGGAATCCATTATTCTATCCATTGAACTATGAGAGCATCCGGCCTGCGGTGGGCCCTCAGGCCTATCCGCACCGCAAAGTTACAAATTTTTTTTCACATCACCACACTTCCCCCCTCATATTCTTGTGAGTCCTATATCCATAACCTCAAATTCGTACGCGGACTTCGTACTCTCGATCAAAGTCACCATTCCAAAAACACCCTCAAAATACCGAGGCGATCTTGCGAACAGCCTTAAGACGGTTCATGAACGACACATTGGATTTCGTCACCTGCATATTATAAGCACTCTGCAGACTGAGCAACAGATCTGCAGGGACATCCAAGGCTGCCTCTATCAGTAAGGCCGTTTCGGTATTTATCCCCCTCTTCCCATTGATAATCTCATTGAGAAACGAGGGCTTGACCCCAACGCTTTCCGCAAGCTTTGACTGACTCAAATGGCGCGATTCAAGTTCATCCCTCAATAGATCTCCCGGATGTGTGGGTTCAAATGGAGTCAAGTTATTGGCGATCATATCTGCCGGTATGTATCCTGTTGTAGTCATATCACTCATAATGATTTGAAAGTTCAACAATTCTACAGATAGTAAAAATCGGTTCTTCCTCAGTCTCTCTTATAGTAAATTCAAGTCTGTATTGGAGATTAACCCTTACTGAATAACGACCTGCCTTCTTCCCTTTCAACGCTTCGAGATTCAAAGAGTTTAATCGAAATAAGTCTTCCTTCCGAGAGGCCCATTTCAAATAATCGACAGCACGTTTATATCTTTTGATAACGTCAGCGGCATAACGGTGTTTCTTATCGTTACATTTCCCGTTAACGTACAGATCCCTTAGATATTTCTCACCGAATTCGACTATCATAAGTAGTTCTTAAAAATTAATCGATAATAAATAGTTTTCAAATCTTGAGCAATAAAACTTATTCTCGCTTGTCACTCCGGGATTGTCATTCAGTCGCTTAGCTCGCTAAGCTCCTTCATTCCGCACCCGGATTGCCTAAGCGATAAGTAAGTTTTATATGCTCATTAATTTTTAAGAACTACTTATCTGAATAATATTGTGCAAAGATAATTAGTTTTATTAAAATTCACAAATTAGTGAACACACAATTTAGACCCCGTTTCAAAAAATCTTTGGTTCTTTGATACTTATATATTATCTTTGTTCAATGCTTTTAAATAGAACACACATCATTCCATGCAGCTTTACGCATGCATGAACTTTAAGAAGTACTAAACTCAATAATCTCAGTATGAAACAAACACTTACCCTCTTGTTGGCGGTGCTGATGACCATGCCGGTATTTGCCCGCGACTTTCAGTATGAATACAAGGGAAATGCCCTTATCTACACTGTGCTTGACGAAGAATACAAGACCTGCACCGTAACCTCCGGTAAAGCCAGCGATACGGGCAGCGAAATCATCGGTGAGCTCGAGATTCCCGAAATAGCTAAAGACGGCGAAGCGGAGTTTCAGGTCGTCCAAATAGGCAAGAATGCCTTCTGGGGTTGTTCGCAAATGACATCTGCAGTAATTCCGAATTCCGTGACCGTTATCGCAAACGGTGGTTTTGGCAGCTGTTCAGGCCTCACTTCAGTGACGCTCCCCATCGCGCTTTTGTCAATTGATAAGAACACTTTCTATGGCTGCAGGAGGTTGACCTCCATTGATATTCCCGAGAGCGTCACTGCTATCGGGGAGAGCGCGTTTGAGTACTGCACAAACCTGAACTCGGTGGTGATGGGTAATGGCGTCACCTCAATCGGATGGATGGCTTTCAAGGACTGCACCTATCTCGACACTCTCGTGTTGTCGACCGCTATCGATCACATAGAAAGCACAGCCTTCGCCTTCTGCGCGTTTATCCGGAATATCTACTATCTGGCTGAAGACAAGCTCTATGAGGGATCTTTTTTTCAGACAAGCATCTATCCTCTCGCGACCCTCTATCTCTCAGAATCAGGCATGTCACTCTATCAGGACGAGGAGCCCTGGAAAAACTTCACAAAAGTTGAACTCTACACTCCCGGCACCGGAATCGGTGAGACACCCTTTGATGAAAATAGACCATACGAACTTTACAACCTAAACGGTGTCAGGATCACGGACCCCACCGCCCCTCTCGCCCCCGGCATCTACCTACGCAAACAGGCCACCCACACCGATAAGCTCCTCGTAAAGTAAAAA
>CAZUAK010000095.1:4905-8025 GCA_964618395.1 uncultured Sangeribacter sp. | reverse complement strand
CACGGACGAAGCACGAAGCACAAATAATACAAAACCCGGACGGATGAAGGACACGTTTTTTGGACGAAAATTTGGCGGTGGCAGAAATTTTGGCTAATTTTGCCGCTGAAATCCATACGCGGTAATAGCTCAGTTGGTAGAGCATCAGCTTCCCAAGCTGAGGGTCGCGAGTTCGAGCCTCGTTTACCGCTCTTTTTTCTCTAATGTCTCTCCGAAAGTTTTATGTACTGCTGACGACCCTGTGGCTATGCGCCACGGGGTCGGTCTGTTTTGCCGAAAACCTACCCTCAGCGGATACGGACAGTATCGTCGAGACACTGCCCAACCTCGTCGTCACCGCACCGAGCGAGAGCGAGAAGGACCTCGTGCCGGCCCAGCGGCTGAGCGGCGAGCGGCTCGAACGCCTGTCGGCCCACTCCGTGGCCGACGCGGTCCGATACTTCTCGGGGGCACAGATAAAGGACTATGGCGGCGTCGGCGGCGTGAAGACGGTCGACGTCCGCTCGATGGGCTCCGCCCACCTCGGCGTCTTCTATGACGGCGTGGAGCTTGGCAACGCCCAGAACGGACAGGTGGACCTCGGTAAATACTCGCTCGACAATATCGAGGCCATCACCCTCTACAACGGCGAGAAAAGCCGCATCTTCCAGTCGGCCAAGGACTTCGCCACGGCCTCGTCCATCTATCTCGAGACGCGCCGCCCCCGCTTCGATAACGGCAGGCGCTACGCACTCAACGTCACCTTCCGCACCGGCTCTTTCGGGCTCGTAAACCCTTCGGTCAGGGCCTCATACAAGTTCTCGGACAAGGTCTCGGCGACCCTCAACGCCGAGTATACCTACGCCAACGGCCGATATAAGTTCAGGTACCGACGCGTATACCCCGACGGGACGACGGCGTGGGACACGACAGCCACGCGCCGCAACGGCGACATACATGCCCTGCGACTCGAGGGGGCGGTGTTCGGCCGAACCGAGGGGGGACGCTGGGACGCAAAGGTCTACTTCTATGACGGGGCGAAGGGTATCCCCGGAGCGATAGTGAACAACGTCTGGAAGAACTCCCAGCGGCAGTGGGACCGCAACTTCTTCGCCCAGGGGGCGTGGGAGCACTCCTTCTCGGAGCGTGTGGACATGATGGTAAAGGGGAAGTATGCCCACGACCGGCTGCACTACCTCAACCCGGACACGACCTTGATGTATACCGACAACCGCTTCGCCCAGAACGAGGTATATCTGACCGCGACGGGGCGCGTGCGCCTGACAGACTGGTGGGAGGCCTCCTTGGCAGCAGACTGGCAGTGGAACAGCCTCTCCTCCACCCTGCGGGAGTTTGTGCGCCCGCAGCGCCACGCGCTGTTCACGGCCATAGCCACGGCGGCCGAGTGGCGCGGGCTCCGCGCACAGGGTGCGTTGCTGCTGACGGCCGCCTTCGACCGACTCCACCCGGAGGGGAAGCCGGTGTCGCACTCGTCGCTGACGCGCCTCTCGCCCTCGCTGACCCTCAGCTGGCGACCGGAGAGCTACGCTCCTCTGGAGCTGCACGCCTTCGCGAAACGGTCGTTCCGACTGCCGACCTTCAACGACCTCTACTATACCGACATCGGCAACGCCTCGCTGAAACCGGAATCGGCCGACCAGTATTCCGTCGGCCTCTCGTGGGCCAACTCACTCGGGAGGGTCGTGCGGCTCCTGCGGGTGGGACTCGACGGCTATCACAACCGGGTGAGGGACAAGATCATCGCCGTACCGAAGGGGAACAGCCAGTACCGGTGGATGATGATGAACATCGGGCGCGTGCGCATCACGGGCCTCGACGTCTCGGCCGACCTCGGCCTGGACCTCGGCCACGACTGGATGATAAACGGACGCCTGACCTATACGTTCCAGAAGGCGCTGGACTATTCAGACCCGTCGGACACGCTCGACGAGGCGGGGACATACAAGGGGCAGATAGCGTATATACCGGTTCACAGCGGGTCGGCCACGGGGTCGGTGCTGTGGCGCGGGTGGTCGCTGAACTACTCGTGGATTTATGTCGGCGAGAGGTGGCACAACTCGTCGAACATTGAGGTCAACCACGAGCAGCCGTGGTATACCCACGACCTGTCGCTGTTCAAGGAGGGGCGCCTAAACGGCGTAGGCTACCGCCTGGGCCTGGAGGTGAACAACCTGCTGAACCAGCAGTATGAGGTCATAGCCAACTACCCGATGCCGGGCCGCAATTTCAAGGTCATCCTGTCAGTCAATTTATAACTCCTGATTCCTCCCGATCCATCCTGAACCTCCTGATTCCTCCCGATCCCTCCTGATTCCTCCACCACCTTCCGCGGTCGCGGCAAGCCGCGACCCTACATTCTGTCAATAAAACGCGATTTGGAAGCCGGTTTGCGAACCATATTTCACGTCGGGGCGTTATAGTGATGAAAGTTCCGGAAACGGGCTTCCAGTCATTCCAAAAACAAACTATAAAAAACATTATCTATACTATGGCAGACACTCTTAACCTCAAGGGCACAAAGACAGCCGAGAACCTTGCTCTCGCATACGTTGCCGAATCTACAGCCTACACACGTTATATCTACTATGGCCAGCAGGCCGAGAAGGAACAGCTCTTCCAGTATCGCGACCTCTTCAACGAGACCGCCGACAACGAGCTGCACCACGGCAAGATCTTCCTCAAATATCTGACCGAGGGTGGCGTGACACCCGGCACAGTGAGCGTCGACATGGGTGTTCTGAACAACACCGTGAACAACCTCAAGATCTCTATCGAAGAAGAGACCATGGAGGGCGTGACACTGTATCGCAACGCAGCGAAGACCGCACGCGAGGAGGGCTTCAACGACCTCGCTGACCAGTTCGAGGCCATCGCCGACGTCGAGGACCATCACCGCGCACGTTTCGAGCGCATGCTGAAGCGCCTCGAAGAGAACACCGTCTGGAAACGCAACGAGCCCATCGAGTGGAAGTGCGAGGTCTGCGGCTACATCTTCAAGGGCACCGAGCCCCCGAAAGTATGTCCGGGCTGCAAGCACCCCTACCAGCACTATCTCGCCCCCGACTACTGGGCATAAACCCTCCGCCCGTAAAAGAAACCACGGCCTCCGCCTCCCGGCGG
>CAZUAK010000095.1:0-4805 GCA_964618395.1 uncultured Sangeribacter sp. | reverse complement strand
GCCCGTGGGTATACGTTACAGACTTGAGCATACTGTCGCTCATGCGCAAAAGTCTGTATATACATGAAACTATCGCAATTCAAATTCAAGCTACCTGAAAACCTTATCGCTACCTATCCGTCTAAAGAGCGCGACGAATGCCGGATGATGGTAGTCGATACCCGTGACGGTTCGATCAGCCACCATATCTTCAAAGAGCTGATAAACTATTTTGATGAGGGCGACGTGATCGTCTTCAACGACACCAAGGTCTTCCCCGCACGCCTGTATGGCAACAAGGAGAAGACCGGCGCCCAGATCGACGTCTTCCTTCTGCGTGAGCTGAACGAGGAGAACAAGTTCTGGGACGTGCTCGTAGAGCCGGCGCGCAAGATACGCATCGGCAACAAACTGTATTTCGGCGACGACGAGTCTATGGTCGCCGAGGTCATCGACAACACGACCAACCGCGGGCGCACGCTGCGTTTCCTCTATGACGGCCCCCACGACGAGTTCAAGGCAAACCTCTTCGCCATGGGCGAGACCCCGCTGCCGGACTATATCAACCGGCGCGCCGAACCGGAGGATGCCGAACGCTACCAGAACATATATGCCAAGAACGAGGGTGCCGTGATGGCACCGGCCGCCGGCCTCCACTTCTCGCGCGAGCTGATGAAGCGCCTGGAAATCAAGGGCGTGGAGCGCGGCTTCCTCACCCTGCACTGCGGTCGCGGAAACTTCCGCGACATCGACGTCGAGGACCTCACCAAACACCGCATGGACTCCGAGGAGATGATTGTCGACGAGGACCTCGTGCAGATGGTCAACGACGCGAAAGACCGCGGCGCACAGGTTTGTGCCGTCGGCACATCCACGATGCGCGCCCTGGCCACCAGCGTCTGCATGGGGGGCCACCTGATGACATATTCGGGATGGACAAACAAGTTCATCTTCCCCCCTTACGACTTTACGGTATGCACGTCGATGGTCTCGAACTTCCACCTCCCGCAGTCGACGCTGCTGATGATGGTGTGCGCCTTCGGCGGCTACGACCTCATCATGAAGGCCTACGAAATCGCCATCAAGGAGGGTTACAAGTTCGGAGCCTACGGCGACGCAATGCTCATTTTACGCTGAG
Organism: uncultured Sangeribacter sp.; assembly: GCA_964618395.1. Lineage (GTDB taxonomy): Bacteria > Bacteroidota > Bacteroidia > Bacteroidales > Muribaculaceae > Lepagella. The sequence goes on along the minus strand of CAZUAK010000095.1, from coordinate 3,688 downwards.
CCGGCGGTCGCCTCAGACCGGCGGACATCACGCTGAGTTCAAACCTTTAAGCTGAAAATGAAACAGCAGAAAGAAGTCAGAATATCATACTGGGCGGCACACCTGACGACCATCGTCAGTGTGACGCTCGTGCTGCTTATAGTGGGTCTGATAGCCTTGGGCTCGATAGCGGCCGACACGGAGTCGCGGCGACTGCGCGAGAAGATAGAGCTGAGCGTCGTCATGGCCGACTCGGTCTCCAACCAGCAGGCCGCGGCCCTCGGAAAGGAGATATCGGCGAAGCCCTACGCGCTCGACGTGCGCGTCATCAGCAAGGAGCAGGCCATGAAGCTCTGGGAGGCCGAGACGGGCGAGAACCTCGAGGCCACATTCGGCGTAAACCCGCTGTCGCCCGAAATCTCGTTTAACGTCAAGGCCGACTATGCCGCCCCGGACAAGATAAACGCCATCAAGCGTGAACTCGCCTCGGTGCGCGGCGTGGAGACCGTCTCCACGCCAGACACGGAGATGATAGAGACGATGAACCGCAACTTGGGGAAGCTGACGCTCATCCTCTCGGCCATCGGCATCGTGATGCTGATCATCTCGTTCGTGCTGATAAACAACACCGTACACCTCACCGTCTACTCGCGGCGCTTCTCCATCCACACGATGCAGCTCGTCGGGGCGACCAACGGCTTTATCCGCCGTCCGTTCGTCCGGCGCAACGCCATGTCGGGCCTCATCTCGGGCCTTTTGGCCTCGGCTGTGATTGTGGCGCTGGTCTATTTCTCCCCGCAGATGGGCCTCGGGATGCTCCAGACCGTCGTCGGCTGGACCATGATAGGCTACCTCTGCTGCGCCCTGGTGGCCCTCGGCATACTCATCTGCGCACTGGCCGCGATGCTGGCCACCACAAAATACCTGCGCAAGGAGTATGACGAGCTGTTCTCGTGAGGGGTCAGGCGTTAGGGGTTAGGGGGGTCCGCTAAGCGCAAAAAGCATTCAATGACAGGGGAAGGGACTGTAGAACCGATACATTCTCAACATGACAAACGATAACAAAAACGGAGGGATACGCAAGGAAACAGAGGAGCAGATGCCCTTCAACAAGAAGAACTATCTGATGATGGGAGGCTGCCTGGTGCTCATCATCTTAGGGTTCTGCCTGATGGCCGGCGGGTCCTCGACCCCGGAGGCCTTCAATCCCGACATCTTCTCCACGCGGCGAATCGTCGTGGGGCCGACAATCGCCTTCTTAGGCTTCCTATTGATGGCGTTCGCCATAATCTGGCGCCCGAAGAAATAACAAATCCCCGTCTGAAACTTTTCCGTCTTACACATCCCCGTCTGAAACTTTTCCGTCTGTAAAAATGGATATAATCGACGCATTGATCCTGGGCATCATCCAGGGTCTGACTGAATATCTGCCCGTCAGCTCGTCGGGCCACCTCATCATCTTCCGCGAAATCCTCGGCGTGGAGCTTCCGACCGACCAGGGCCTGATGTTCGACGTGCTTCTGCACGCGGCCACCGTCCTCTCGACCATCGTCATCCTCTGGCCTCTGTTCCGCAAGCTCTGCGTGAGCTTCTTCACCTTCAAGCGCGACGCGGACTTCTATTATGTCTGCAAGATTCTGCTCTCGTGTATCCCGGTGGCCATCGTGGGCTTCTGTTTCAAGGACACGGTCGAAGAAATCATCGGCGAGGGCCTGAAGGTCGTGGGTATCTGCCTGATGGTTACGGCGTGCCTGCTGACGTTCGCCCACTACTCGGACACAATCCGCACGCGCGGCGGTCGCAAGATGGTGCCGGCCTCGGCCGGACGCGACATCGGCTGGTGGGACGCGCTGACAATCGGCGTGGCGCAGGCCGTGGCTGTCCTGCCGGGTCTTAGCCGAAGCGGCACAACCATCGCGACAGGTATCGTCATCGGCGACAAGCGCGACAAGGTCGCCGCCTTCTCGTTCCTCATGGTCATCATCCCCATCTTGGGCGAGGCCCTGCTCGACCTGAAGCATTTCGTCTCTCCCGAGGAGGCCGCGGCCGGTCCGCAGCCCGAAGTTGGGGCCGTGGCTATGGCGGTCGGATTCCTCGCCTCGTTCATAGTCGGCTGCCTGGCCTGCAAGTGGATGATTAACCTGGTGAAGAAAGGGAAACTCATCTACTTCGCCATCTACTGTCTGCTCGTCGGTATCCTCTGTCTCTGCTGGCATTGATGAAGGCTTCGTATCATACCTTAGGCTGCAAGCTGAACTTCGCCGAGACGGCCACGTTGGGCAAGATGCTGGCCGACCGCAACATCACTCGCGCAGCTGAGGACGAGACCCCGGACATCGTGGTCATCAACACCTGCTCGGTGACAGAGGTGGCCGACAAGAAGGGGCGCAACCTTATCCGCCGCCTTGTGCGGCGCTGGCCGGAGGCGACTATGGTCGTCACGGGCTGTTACGCGCAGCTGAAGCCGCAGGAAATCGCCTCCATACCCGGCGTGGACATTGTCTTGGGGGCGGACGAGAAGATGCGCATGGCCGAGTATCTGGACCGCTGGATGGCCGAGAGGCTTCCGCAGTGTGAGGTCGTGCCGACCAAGGAGATAAAGGAGTTTCACGGCTCCTGTCACAGCGGCGACCGCACGCGCTGGTTCCTGAAGGTTCAGGACGGCTGCGACTATTTCTGCACCTACTGCACCATCCCATACGCACGAGGTCGCTCGCGCTCGGGGCGCATCGCCGACCTGGTCCGCCAGGCCGAGGAGGCCGCGGCCGAGGGAGCGAAGGAGATTGTCATCACCGGCGTGAATACGGGCTGTTTCGGCCTGGACACGGGCGAAACGTTCTTCGACCTGCTCCGTGCGCTGGACCGCGTTGAGGGTATCGAGCGGTACCGCATCTCGTCTATCGAGCCGAACCTGCTGACGGAGGAGATTGTGAGGTGGATAGCCTCGGAGTCACGCGCGTTCATGCCTCACTTCCACATCCCGCTCCAGTCGGGGAGCGACAGGGTGCTGAAGCTGATGAACCGCCGTTATGACACGGCCCTCTTCCGCGACCGCATCGAGATGGTGAAGCGGTATATCCCGGATGCCTTCATCGGCGTGGACGTGATTGCCGGCGCACGCGGGGAAACCGAGGAGGAGTGGCAAAAGGCCGTCGAGTTCATCGGTTCGCTTCCGGTTTCGCAGCTACATGTCTTCCCCTACAGCGAGCGACCGGGGACGGCGGCATTGAAGATGGACGCCTACACGGTTCCGCAGGAGGAGAAGCACCGCCGCGTCGAGGTACTGACCGAGCTTTCGGACCGCCTCCACGAGTCCTTCCGCGAGTCACAGCGGGGCAAGGTGCGCCCGGTGCTCTGGGAGCACCCCGAGACGCACGAGCCGGACCGCATGTCGGGCTTCACCGACAACTACCTCCGGGTCACCGCACCCACCGAGCCCGCGCGCCTCAACACCGTCAGCGCCGTCCGGCTCTAACCCACCGCCTGTCCCGCAGCGACGGAGAAAAATAATGTGGGGTGGCAATAACTTTTTGGGGACACGGGGCGTTATATATTGAAGAAGACTTACTATTTTTAAATTATGATAGATTATAAAGAACTTGGACTTGTGAACACCAAGGAGATGTTCGCAAAGGCAGTGCATGGCGGCTACGCAATCCCCGCATTCAACTTCAACAACATGGAGCAGCTTCAGGCTATCATCAAGGCT
>CAZUAK010000094.1:3802-8093 GCA_964618395.1 uncultured Sangeribacter sp. | reverse complement strand
AGTACAACCGCAAGGCCGACCACTCCCTCGAACCCCTCCCGGCAAAGGTCATCGACACCGGCATGGGATTCGAACGACTCTGCATGGCCCTTCAGGGAACGACATCGAACTACGACACCGACGTCTTCACACCCCTCATCGCCGAAATCTCACGCCTCTCCGGAAAGAAATATGGCGAGGACAAGGAGACCGACGTCGCCATGCGCGTCATCGCCGACCATGTCCGCACAATAGCCTTCTCAATCGCCGACTCACAGCTGCCCTCTAACGCCAAGGCCGGATACGTAATCCGCCGAATTTTGCGCCGTGCCGTCCGCTACGCCTACACCTTCCTCGGAGCAAAAGAGGCCTTCATCTATCAGCTCGTCGACACACTCGTTGACCAGATGGGCGAGGCCTATCCCGAGCTCCCCGCGCAGAAAGACCTCATCAAGAAGGTCATAAAGGAGGAGGAAGAATCCTTCCTCCGCACCCTCGACAAGGGTATCGGACTCCTCGACTCCCTCATGGCCGAGGCGCGCAAGGCCGGAAAGACCGAAATCAGCGGCAAGGATGCCTTCACCCTTTATGACACATACGGTTTCCCGCTCGACCTCACCGAGCTCATCCTTCGCGAGAACGGCATGACCCTCGACGAGAAGGGATTCAACGAGGAGATGAAGAAGCAGAAGGACCGCGCACGAAGCGCCGCCGCCGTCGAGACCTCGGACTGGGTGACCGTTCGCGAGGGCGACCAGGAGTTTGTGGGCTATGACGAAACCTCCGTGCCGGCCCATATACTCCGCTACCGAAAGGTCAAGCAGAAAGGCAAGGAGTTCTATCAGATAATCCTCGACAAGACCCCGTTCTATGCCGAAATGGGTGGCCAGGTCGGCGACAAGGGCTGGCTCATCGACAAGCAGGGTAACAAGATTGAAATCTTCGACACCAAGCGCGAGAACAACATCGGCGTTCACCTCACGTACAGCCTTCCCGAAAATTCGGAAGAGGAGCTGACAGCCGCCATCGACGAGGTTAGCCGCGCAAAGTCCGCCGCCAACCACTCTGCGACCCACCTCATCCACCAGGCCCTGCGCGAGGTGCTCGGTTCTCACGTTGAGCAGAAAGGCTCTCTGGTTACTCCCGACTCGCTCCGATTCGACTTCTCACACTTCCAGAAAGTGACTCCGGAAGAACTGCGCAAGGTCGAGCATATCGTCAACGAGCGCATCCGCCGCGCTGACGCTCTTGAGGAGTATCGTGACATGCCCATCGCCGAAGCACGCGATATGGGTGCCATGGCTCTGTTCGGCGAGAAGTACGGCGACAAGGTGCGCGTTGTCAAGTTCGGCGAGAGCGTCGAGCTCTGCGGCGGCGTGCACGTTCACAACACCGGCGCAATCGGCATGGTGCGCATCCTCAACGAAAGCTCTATCGCCGCCGGAATCCGCCGTATAGAGGCCGTCTCTGGCGAAGGTGTGGAGAAGCAGCTCGACTTCGCCCAGGACATCCTCAAGGATATCGCCCAGTTGTTGGGCGGCTCTTCTGACGTCAAGTCGGCCATCCAGAAAGCCATCAAGGAGAATGCCGAGCTGCGCGCACAGGTCGAGGGGTATGTGGCCGAACGTATCCAGAACATGGCCAAGGAGCTTCTCGCCTCGGCCCGTGACGAGAACGGCGTGCGCATAGCCCAGTTCAAGGGTGTGGCGATGCCCGACGTGGTCAAGAACCTCGCCTTCACCATCCGCAAGGACTCGACTGTGCCGACTCTGTTCGTCGCCGCTACCGTTTCTCCCGAGGGTAAGCCGCTGCTGACCGTATCCATGACCGATGACCTTGTCAAGGAGGGTCACAATGCCGGCAAGATGGTGCGCGAGGCGGCCAAGCTGATAAAGGGCGGAGGCGGCGGCCAGCCTTTCTTCGCCCAGGCCGGCGGCAAGGACAAGGAGGGACTCTCCGCAGCGATGGACAAGCTTCTCGAAGTGTTCTGATGAGATTTGACGAGATATTGGAGAACGACGACGTTCTCGACGCTTTGTGGGACATGCACTTCGATGAATGCACCCCCATACAGGAACTGGCGATTCCGGCCGTGCTCGACGGCCGGGATCTCCTCGCTTGTGCACAGACGGGCACAGGCAAGACCGCGGCCTACCTTCTGCCGGTGCTCGACTTGCTGAGTGACGGCGGATACCCGAAGGATGCGGTCAACTGCGTTATCATGGCCCCGACGCGCGAGCTCGCCCAACAGATTGACCGGCAGCTCCAGGGATTCTCCTATTTCCTCCCGGTCAGCAGCATGCCGATCTACGGCGGTACCGACGGTCATACCTATGAGCAGCAGCGCAAGGGTTTGAAGTCGGGCGCCGACATAATCGTAGCGACCCCGGGTCGGCTGCTCGCGCATCTGTCAATGGGCTACGTGGACCTGTCGCAGGTCTCTTTCTTCATCCTCGACGAGGCCGACAGGATGCTCGACATGGGATTCTTAGATGACATCATGCAGATTGTCGGCCGACTGCCGAAGGAGCGTCAGACGCTCCTCTTCTCGGCGACTATGCCGAAGGAGATTCAGCGGTTCGCCAACGCCATCCTCAACGATCCTTTCGAGATTAAGCTGGCGGTGTCGAAGCCGGCCGACAAGATTCGGCAAAGCGCCTTTGTATGCTATGAGACTCAGAAGCTCGATCTTGTCAGTCACCTCTTCAAGCAGCAGCCTCCCGAGAAGGTCATCATCTTTTCCTCGTCGAAGCTCAAGGTAAAGGAACTGTCCCGTGCAATAGCGAAGCTGAAGTTCAAGGTAGGGGAGATGCACTCTGACCTGGACCAGTCTGTCCGCGAGCAGGTGATGCTTGACTTCAAGAGCGGAAAGGTGAAGGTGCTCGTGGCGACCGACATTGTGGCGCGCGGCATCGACATCGACGACATAGAGCTTGTCATCAACTACGACGTGCCTCACGAGGCTGAAGACTACGTTCACCGCGTCGGCAGAACGGCGCGTGCGGACCGCGACGGCCGCGCCATAACGTTTGTCAACGAAAGGGAGATACGCAAGTTCAAGCTTATAGAGAAGTTCCTCGAAAAGGAGGTTACGAAAGAGCCGCTCCCGGCCCACCTTGGCGACGCACCGGACTACGCCTCCGCCGGCTCCCGCTCAGGCAGCCGAGGCAGCCACCGTTCCTCACGCTCCGGAGGCCGCAAGAAGCCCCAGAACAAATCTGGCAAACCCGCAAAAGAGAACAGCCGACAAACCGTGACAGCCAACGGCAATGATCCCGTTACCGCTAACGGCCGTCAAAATTGTAGGGTCGCGGCCTGCCGCGACCGCGAAGGAACCAATAACAATCCCAACGCGACCGCGACCGACAGTCAAACGCAGAAACCCGCGAAAAAACGGAACAAACGCCGTTTCTATCACAAACCGAAAACCGAGGGAGATAAAAAATGAGTGCCATAGACTATGACCTGACGAAAATCCGTGGAATCGTCTTCGACCTTGACGGGGTATTGTCGCCCTCGGTAGTGGCTACCGACGAGGACGGTCGACCGATGAGAATGAGCAACGTCAAGGACGGCTACGCCATCCACCAGGCGCGTCAGGCCGGTCTGCACCTATGCATCATCTCGGGCGGAGACGCCGAGCAGATGCGCAAGCGCTTCGCCGGTCTCGGCATTCAAGACATCTACATGAAGGTTCCGCGCAAGCTCGACAAGCTCGAAGAGTGGATGAAGGAGCGGGGCCTGACTCCCGACGAAGTAGCCTACATGGGAGACGACATACCCGACCTCCCGCCGCTTCGTGCCGTCGGTCTCTCGGCCTGTCCCTACGACGCCGCCCACGAAGTGAAGTCAACTGTCAAGTTCATCTCCAAGTTCACCGGAGGCTACGGCTGTGCCCGCGACCTAATAGAGCAGGTAATGAGGGCTCAAGGCCAATGGCTAAACGAGCAGCGCCGCTACGACTGGTAACATCCCGCCGATAAAGCATTGTAGCGCAGGCTTCCAGCCTGCCCCGGGTCCTCCCGATAAACTGTAGGGACATCCCTTTGGGATGTTTAAATCCGTGCGGTTTTTTACGTCCGTGCGGTTTCTTACGTCCGTGCGGGTTTTTACGTCCGTGCGGGTTTGCAACCCGCACGCGTATGTGATAGTATAGTTATGCTGCGGGTTGCAAACCCGCATCGACGGAAAATACAATATCTACCGCCATCGCAACCGCTGACGCGGTGGCGCGGGTGTCAGTACTCGGCTTTCTCATCGAGGAGGGCTATGTCGAGGACCTGGCCGATGCGCTCCACGAAGTGGAACGTCA
>CAZUAK010000094.1:0-3702 GCA_964618395.1 uncultured Sangeribacter sp. | reverse complement strand
TCGAGGAGGGCTATGTCGAGGACCTGGCCGATGCGCTCCACGAAGTGGAACGTCAGGCCTTCGAGGTATATCTGCGGGATCTCGTCGATGTCCTTGCGGTTCTTCTCGCTCAGGATTATGTCCGTTATGCCGGCGCGCTTCGCCGCCAGGATCTTCTCCTTGATTCCGCCGACTGGAAGCACCTTTCCGCGCAGCGTGATCTCACCCGTCATGGCTAACTTCTCGCGAACCTTCTTGCCAGTGAACGCCGACGCAATAGACGTAGCCATAGTAATGCCAGCCGACGGACCGTCCTTCGGTATGGCACCCTCCGGGACATGGATGTGAACGTCATACTCAGAGAACTTCGCCTCCGGTATACCCAGACGCTCCGCATGAGAGCGCACGTACTGGAGCGCGATGGTCGCCGACTCCTTCATTACGTCGCCAAGGTTACCGGTCAGCGTCAGCTTCTCGCCCTTACCCTTTGTCAGCGAAGTCTCGATGAACAGAATCTCTCCTCCGACAGACGTCCACGCCAGACCTGTCACCACACCGGCGAATTCGTTGGTGTCATAAACCTCGGAGGTCACCTCCTCCTTGCCGAAGAAGGTCCGTATCAGCTCCGGCGTAACCTCAGAGGGCATCTCCCTGCCTGTCACCTTCATGCGCGCCAGCTTACGCACCGCCGCCGCAATCTTCTTGTCGAGCAGGCGCACGCCGCTCTCGCGCGTGTACGAGTCGATGATATACTTGATAGCCTCATCAGAGAACGTAATCTCATCGCGGCTGAAACCGTGCGCCTCGAGCTCCTTCGGTATCAGGTGACGCCGGGCAATCTCTATCTTCTCCTCAGGGATATAACCCGTAATCTCCACCAGCTCCATGCGGTCACGCAGCGGGGCCGAGACGGTGTCGAGCGTGTTTGCCGTCGCGATGAACAGCACGTTAGAGAGGTCATAGTCGCAGTCGAGATAGTTGTCGTGGAACTTCGAGTTCTGCTCCGGGTCGAGCACCTCGAGAAGAGCCGAAGCCGGGTCCCCCTTATGATCACGGCCAATCTTGTCAATCTCGTCGAGGACAATGACCGGATTGGAGGTCTTGCACTTCAGAAGCGCCGAAATTATGCGGCCGGGGAGTGCCCCGAGATAGGTGCGCCGGTGTCCGCGAATCTCCGCCTCATCATGCAGACCGCCGAGCGACACGCGCGCATACTCGCGCCCCGTCGCCTCGGCCACGCTCCGTCCGAGCGAGGTCTTGCCGACCCCCGGAGGACCGTACAGGCAGAGGATAGGCGACTTCATGTCGCCGCGGAGCTTGACTACCGCCATCTGGTCAAGGATACGGTCCTTGACCTTGTCCAGACCGAAATGGTCCTGATTGAGCTTCTCCTCGACCCCCTCGATGGTGAACTCAGAGTGGGAGAGGTGGTTCCACGGAAGGTTGACGAAGTTGTCGAGATAAGTATACTGTATCGAATAGTCGGGCGACGACGCCGGGAGACGGTCAAGGTTGGTCAACTGCTTATAGAAATGCTCCTGGGTCTCCTTTGACCATTCTTTTTCTTTGGCGCGGTTCAGCAGCGTCTGTATGTCGGTGTTGTCACTGAAGAAATCCGGTCCCTTTTCGGGATTGAAATACTCGCCCTCGCCCGAAATCTGGCTGAGCTCCGTGCGGATGGTCTCAATCTCCTCGCGGAGGAACTGCTCGCGCTGGCGGTCCTCCATCACGGCACGGGTCTTCTCCTGCAGCTCCTGGCGGATGCGCAGGGTGTTGGCGCTCTTCTCGAGCAGGCCCAGCGCACGCGTATAGCGGGCGCGAAGATTGACCTCGTTGAGCAGCTGAATCTTGTCCGCGACCGGGGCCGGCATGACGGCGCAGATATAATTGGCCGCCTTTATGGGGTTCTCGAAACCCGAGAGACCCATTTTTATGTGTGGGTTCGCGTTATACTGGTCAAGGATGGAGTTGAAGCGCTCGTCGATGAGGCGGAGAAGGGCGGTGTTCCCCTCCTGATTCTCATTGCGGTTCCACGAGTCGTCATAACATGAAAGGAACGAGACGCACATGAAAGGGGAGTTGCGGACGATAGTCTCAATCTTCACCTGCGGACCGAAGACGAAGATGCCGGTCTTCTCGCCGTTGGGGAGCTCGAGGGTCTTGACGACCTGTGCCAGTACGCCATAGTCGTTGAGGCGGTCTTCCGCATCGCCGGTCTCGGGATTGACGGCGAAGGTGGTGACAACGACGGCCTCCTTCTTGCGCTCGGCCTCGCGCGCCATCCTGAAATCCTCGTCAGAGAGGGCCATCGGATAGCCCAGATAGGGGAAGGGAACGACAGACTCCCAGATCATACACAGGCTGTTTCTGTCATTGATATACAGGTTTTCATCGGGTTCGCCGGTGATTTCGGTTATGATGCCGGCAAGGTGAGACTGAGTCTCAGAGTGAACCGCGTTGAGGAAATTGTCGTCAGAAGAAAAATTTTTGTTCGAGCTCATAGAGGCGTGCCTTTTTCGAGGCGTCTTTGTTGATTTGACAGACAAAATTACGATTTTTTCACGATTTATCCAAATAATCAAAACAATTGACTATATTTGCGGTTGTTAAATAAAAAGGCCTTTCTAAATCTGATTAAGAACGAGTGTTTTCCGACAAAGTCAGAGGCGTGAGGTAAACAAACTAATATCCGAGAAATATGCATTTAACTCCAAAAGAACAAGACAAGCTTCTGCTGCTGACCATGGGCATGATAGCGGAAAGGCGTCTCAACAAGGGATTGAAACTGAACTATCCGGAAGCCATCGCCTATATCACGAGCCACGCTCTTGAGGGTGCACGTGCGGGCAAGACTGTAGAAGAGGTCATGCACGACGCCGCCAACATCCTGAGCGAGGAGCAGTGTATGGAGGGAGTTTCCGATATGATCACCCTTCTCCAGGTGGAGGCTGTCTTCACCGACGGTTCGCGTCTGGTTTCCATCCATCATCCCGTAAAACCGGCTGCCGAACAGGATCACACGCCGGCTGCCGTTGAAATCGCCGAAGGCAAGAAGGTCGACGTTGATGACTAACCCCTAAAAAGAACAAGCAATGGACCAGAACACGAACAACGCAAATCAGGCTGCCGAGACTTATACGACACCCTCAGGCGTATATCAGGGCAAACCCGCCATCGCCTATCCCAATACCCCCGGTTTCACCCCGAAGGAGCATGTCCCCGTCGGCGGCGTCATCCTGGAGTCAACCCCGATCGAATACAACACCGACCGCCGCACCTGCAAGCTCGTGGTGCGCAACACCGGTGACCGTCCCGTTCAGATCGGCTCGCACTACCACTTCTTCGAGGTCAACCGCTACATGGAGTTTGACCGTGAGAAAGCTTTCGGTATGCACCTCAACATACCCGCTACCACCGCTGTCCGCTTCGAACCGGGCGAGGCCAAGGAGGTCGAGCTCGTAGACTATGCCGGCAAGCGCCGCGTCATCGGCTTCAACGGCCTCACCATGGGCTATGCCGGATATGAAGACTCCCCGACATTCTATCCCAAGAAACTCGAGGCCTTCCGCCGCATGAAGGAATACGGCTTCAAGACCGAGTCTGAAGAAGACGCTGAGGCAAGCTACACTCCCAACCAATCCTCTAACAAGAAGTAAGCAGACATGGCAACAATATCAAGACAAGAATATAACAATCTTTTCGGCCCCACAGTGGGCGATAAGA
>CAZUAK010000093.1:0-8120 GCA_964618395.1 uncultured Sangeribacter sp. | reverse complement strand
TATAGCTCAAGATTTAAAAGCTACTTACTATCGATTAATTTTTAAGAACTACTTAAGATGAAGAAGATACTGATAGCAGACGCAGGGTCTACCAAGGTCGACTGGCTCCTTGTCTCTCCCGAAGAGGGTGCGGACAAGGCCTTGCGCCACACCACGACCGGAATCAACGCGGCCATGACCCCCGACGAAGAGATAGCCAAGGTCTTCAAGGATGTCCGCAGCCATGAGGGCTGGTCAGCCGATGAGATAGACAAGGTCGTCTACTATGGCGCCGGGTGTATCGGGGGCCCTATCAACTCGCGTCTTGAGTTCAAGCTTCAGACCGCCTTTCCCGGTGCGCTGATCGACGTCCAGTCCGACCTTGTCGGAGCCGCCCGCGCACTTCACGGCCGGAATCCCGGCATCGCCTGCATACTCGGCACCGGGAGCAACTCCTGTCTCTATGACGGCGAGAAGGTCGTCTCGAACGTCCCTTCGCTCGGCTACATCCTCGGTGACGAAGGGAGCGGGACGAGCCTGGGCAAACGACTCATCGCCGACGTCTTCAAGCAGGAGCTTCCGCGAAACATGTCTGAACGCTTCCTGGAATACCTCGGGATGACGCTGCCAGAAATCATCGAACAGGTATACAGCCGCCCTAACGCTAACCGTTTTCTCGCCTCGGTCGTTCCCTTCATCAAGGAGAATATCTGGAACCCCTATATCTACGCGCTGGTCCTCAAAGAGATGACCTCGTTCCTGAAGAGGAACGTGGCGAAATATGACAAGGCGCGCAGGCTCCCCATAGGGTTCGTCGGCTCCATAGCCTGGCACTTCAAGGAACAGCTCATGGACGCCACCGAGGCCAACGGCTTCACCATAGGCGAGATCATTAAGTCTCCGATAGACAAACTTGCCGTTTATCACACTGCTAAATCCTGACACCATGCTCCGGAACGTAAGATTCACATACACCGCCGTGGCGACGCTTCTCCTGCTCGCCTCACCCCTGAGCCTCCTCGCAAAGAGGACTCCCTACTGGCATCAAAGGGTGTCTCTGTTCGACAAGATACAGGTGATGCCTCAGAACATTGTCTTCTTGGGCAACTCCATCACCGACGGCGGAGAGTTTCACGAGCTTCTCGACAATCCCGACATCGTCAACCGGGGGATTGTAGGAGACGTCATCAGCGGCGTGAAGGAACGGCTGGGGCAGGTCACCTCGGGACATCCGCGTCAGATCTTCCTCCTTATCGGCATCAACGACGTCAGCCACGGAAAGTCTGCCGAGAAAATCGCGCAGGAGTACCGTGAGCTTGTCGAGCGCATACGGACCGAGTCACCGGAGAGCGAACTCTTCATCCAGTCGGTGATGCCCATCGACAACGGCTTCAAGAAGTATAAGAACCTTTTGGGACGCGAGGGGGTGATAGAGCCATTGAACGCCCACCTCAAACAGATAGCCGAAGATTACGGGCTGACCTTCATCGACCTGACCGAGACAATGTCGGACCCCAAGACCGGCAAACTGAGAAAGGATTTTACCAATGACGGCCTTCACCTGACGGGCGACGGCTACAAGGCATGGGCCGAAAAACTCAAGCCATACGTCAAACCTGCAGTCACGGTCAGTGAACCGTGAGTCTCCCTAACGTCAAACCTGCTGTCCCGGTCAGCGAACCTTGAGTCTCCCGTCGCCGGATCGTCATCCCGGTCACAAGACCCTGAAAACTGCGGGATGCAACATGTCGGACCGTTAAACTATTGACAAATGAAAAAAGTACTTCATAAAGTTCTCCTCATCGGATGTCTGTCGCTGCCGGGCATTATGACACCGGTTCAGGTCCTTGCTCAGACACAGGCCTCTCAGGTCCTCATAGCCCCTCTGTTCGAGTATCCGGTTCCGCCCGACGATATGGAAAACCTCCATGACCGCAGCGACTATCTCATGGAGCACTTCTGGGACCCGCTGGATGTCAAGAATAAAAACACCGTAGACCAGAATGCGCTCAACCATGCCTTTGAGGTTTACGCGACGGCCATGCAGTGGGCGGATGCCAACAACGTTCACCGATCGGTCTCAACGCTGCTGAAAAAACTGGAAAAGAACCCGGTCCTGCTCCTTCAGATGGCCCGCGCCGCCGAAGAATCCCTTTATGGACCGAGGGCCTCCATGTGGATAGACGAGGTTTACCTCCCCTTCGCCAAGGCGGTGGTAAAGAATAAAAAGATAGACAACACCCGCAAACTGAGGTTTGAGCATCAGATAAAGACCCTCGAGGCCTCGGCCGTTGGCAGTCAGGCCCCGGAGTTCAACTTCGTTAAACCCGACGGACGCGAGGGCCGCTACTTCCCCATGTCGACACCGACGGTACTCTATTTCGGAGACCCGGACTGTTTCGACTGCAGGATGGGGAAACTGAAACTCGAGACCGACCTGGAGTTTTCAGAACTGGTAAAGGCCGGAAGGATAAACGTGGTCTACATCATAGCCGACCCGGAAGACAACTGGGCTGAAAAGGTCAGCGACATCAACCCCAAGTGGGCCGTCGGAGGCTCTGACGAGGTCTCCGACCTGTTTGACCTCCGCCTGACCCCATCCATATACATCATCGACTCTGAGGGTGTCATCCGCTATAAAAACATCACCGCCGCGCAGGCTGTCAGATTGGCGGCCGAGCTGCCCGAAACCGACAAATAACAGAAAAGCGATGCCAAAATTCCTATCAAGACTCATCGATCCGATACTCCACTTCTACGTGTGGGCCACCGGACACTCCTATACCAATCTCGGGCGCCTGTTCCTCAGGCTCTTCATCGGTATCATGATGCTGTCGTTCAGCATCAGGCAGATTGCGCACTTTTATGATCAGCACACCCTCTTTCCGAGTGTGTTGGGGATGGGCCATGAGACATCGCTCATCGTCATGATCGCCATCGAGGGTATATGTTCCATTTTCATCATGGCCGGCTTCTGCATGCGCCTGATGATACTGCCCCCCTTCATCGCCATGCTCATAGCCGAGATTTATCTGGTCAAGGACTTTGTCCCCGCCGCCCCCTACCTGCTGACGTGGCAGCAGGAGAGTTATCTGCCGGTGATGTTCATGGCCATCTTCTTCTTCCTGCTCCTTGTCGGACCGGGGAAGATCTCGGTCGACTACTTCCTGTCGCTCCATATCCTCCACTCGTCAGACAAAAACGAGGAGGAGCTCGAAGAGGTCTGACGCAGTTATCTGATTATGAAGTTACGATCGGACTCGCATCCTTGGCCGCTTTTTGTCCTTTGGCTCAGTCGCATAGCTCGCTATGCTCCTTCACCTGCAGAACAAAAATCGCCTCAAGGCTGCGACCCGTGCGACTGCCATTTTTCTGAAACGGGGTCTTATACAATAAACAGGATAGTTTTTTACGTTATATAGAAAGGAAAATTATATAGTAGATGAAAATTGCAGTTTTGATATCAGGGGGTGTGGACAGTGCCGTCGTTGTGGATAAGCTTTTCCACGAAGGGCACGAACTGCATCTTTACTATATAAGGATAGGTATGGACAACGGTGAGGGTGACTGCTCGGCCGACGAGGATATCGAGCTCTGCACCCTCATTGCCCGAAAATACAACCTGCCGTTAGAGGTCGTCTCTCTCCATGAAGAGTATTGGGACCACGTTATGGCCTATACGTTGGAGACCGTCAAGAAGGGGCTGACGCCACATCCGGACATGATGTGCAACAAGATGATAAAGTTCGGATTCTTCGAGGAACGCTGGGGTCATCTCTATGACAAGGTAGCCACCGGCCACTACGCCTCCATCGTGGAGAAGGACGGAAAACATTATCTCGCCACAGCCGTTGACCCTGTGAAGGACCAGACCGATTTTCTCGCCCAGATCTCATACAAGCAGCTCAGCCACCTCCTCTTTCCTTTGGGAGACATCCCGAAGTCCGAAGTCCGGGAGCGTGCCGTCAAGGCCGGTCTGCCGAACGCTTCGAGGAAAGACTCGCAGGGCATCTGCTTCTTGGGCAAGATAAACTATAACGACTTCATCGAACGCCATCTCGGCACACGCCCCGGGGCCATCGTGGATATCGCCACGGGTAAAAAGATAGGAACCCATAAGGGTTACTGGTTCCACACCATAGGCCAGCGGAAGGGTCTGGGACTGAGCGGAGGACCGTGGTTCGTCGTCAGGAAGAACACGCGCGACAATGTCCTCTACGTGGCCAACGGCTATGATACCCGCGAGCAGTACGGACGATTCATCCCTGTCGAGGAGATGAACTGGATAACGGAAGACATTCTGGCTGACGCCCCCGAAGAAGGGGTGCGCATCAGCTTCAAGACACGCCACACCCCGGAGTTCACCAAGGGGGTGATAAGGAAAACCAGGGAAGGGGGAGCGGTCATAGAGTCCGACAGCGACGTCCAG
The DNA here is from genome assembly GCA_964618395.1 of uncultured Sangeribacter sp. Classification (GTDB taxonomy): domain Bacteria; phylum Bacteroidota; class Bacteroidia; order Bacteroidales; family Muribaculaceae; genus Lepagella. Next base: position 3,712 of record CAZUAK010000093.1, on the reverse strand, counting down.
GGCATAGCGCCGGGACAGTTCGTCATCGTATACTCTAAAGACCACAGACTGTGTTACGGCTCGGGCATGATCTGTCCGGCCGTTGACAGACACAGGAAGTCTTTTAACAAGGAGGACTGAAGTAAAATGGAAGAACGTTGCAGACTCAGGGTGATAGGAATCACCTATAATCAGATAGAATCAGGTGTCTACGCCCTGATACTCCAGGAGGATGGGGGCGAGAGACGCATACCCATCATCATAGGCTATCCCGAAGCGCAGTCGATAGAGTGCAAGCTTCAGGACATTTCGACTCCCCGCCCCCTGACCCATGACATCATGGCCAGGATTTTCGAGGAGTTCGGCATGTCTCTCGTCGAGGTCGAAATCAGGAAGCTCCCCAACGGAGTCTTCGCCGCCGACCTGGTCGTCGAGGACTCGCTCGGAAACCGGAAGACCATCGACTCGCGCTCATCAGACGCCATAGCCCTCGCGCTGCGCTGCGACACCCCAATCTACACCTCGCAAAAGGTCATAGAGGAGGCCGGCTTCACCGCCGACAATCCCCGCAAGGACAGAAGCCGCGCCGAACGCAACGTGGCCGGAAACGCCACCACTGCCGAGAGCCTGACGCCCCCCAACAAGGAGAAAGAACTCGCCGACAGTCAGAAGACCATCCTGAGGCGCATGAGCGTCAGCGAGCTCAACCGCTCGATGGAGCAGGCCGTCGAAAGCGAGGACTACGAACAGGCCGCCAGAATCAAAGAGGAGCTCCAGCGGAGAAAAAACTCTATCTGATAGAGACCCCAAAACCGAAACGAAATTTTTTTTGTTATTTATAAGAGTGTTTCACTCACTGCTTTATCTTAACCCTAACTAATTTTAAGTCAATAGAATGAAGAGTCTCTTGGAAAAACCCGCACCCAGCCGGATTCTTGCCTGACGACTCGATATCTATTCTACATTACCCATGAAAAACAGAAAAAAGAGAGTGGATTTGATCATTGACCTCATTACCAATCAATGTATCTCAAGCCAGGAACAGCTCTCAAACTTGTTGCAGGCCGAGGGTTTCAATGTAACCCAGGCCACTTTGTCTCGCGACTTGAAACTTTTGAAGACCACCAAGGTCCCGACGGACAACGGTGGCTACATGTATATTCTGCCTGACCAGAACCATGTCCACGACCAGCTATTGGCTGCGGGACAGACCCGTTCTCACGGCGCCCACGTGCTCGGATTCAGCTCTATCGAATTCACCGGAAACCTGTGTGTCATCAAGAGCCGAAACGGATATGCGACCGGTCTGGCCTACGATATTGACCTGTTGAAGAGTCCCGAGATCTTAGGCTCGGTGGCAGGCTCGAACACGATCTTCATTGCCATTCGGGAAGGTGTCACCCACCGCGAGGCCCTCACGGCCCTCTCCAGGGTCCTCCCGATTGACCAGAACATGATAGAACAGCTGACTCCAAACGAGTAAGAGCCCGTTCAACTTAAGCCCGCTTCAGAAAACGGGAAATTAAACAGCTGCTAAACCCAGAACGCATCTCAAGAAAATGATAAAAGTCGGAATTGTCGGAGCTGATTCACCGATGGCCGGTGAACTCATAAGGATACTGATAAATCACCCGGATGTAGACATAGTGACCGCGCACGCCCCGGCGATGCGTGGTCGCAGCGTGTCTTCAGTCCATCACGGACTCATCGGCGAGCTACCCCTTCTTTTCTCTGACACCATCGACAGTGACCGGCTCGACATCATTTTCATAGATTCTCATTCCGAGACGGCCGAGAGGTTCAGGGCCTTCTCTTCTCAGAAGGGGGACGGTGTTGAAGACTCGGGGGAGGGAGGACTGTGCATCGTCGACATGTCTCACGCACCGGTGCTCGACTTCGAGGCATTGGGGATGATTTACGGTCTGCCGGAGATAAACCGCCGGCGACTTGTCCACGGTGCCCGGCGGGCCATAGTCCCGCGTTCGATAGCCGGCGTAAGCCTCATCAGCCTGCTGCCGCTGGCCACTCACCTGCTCCTTCGCGGCGACATACGCATTCAGGTGGAGTGTCCCGACGATATCGGCATTCCCGACAAGCTCGATATGGCCGTCAGGGAGACGGAGTTCATCCTGTCGCGTATCCAGCAGAGCTTCTCTTCCAAGATCAGCCTGGAGCGTCTTCCCTCCTCCCACTCGGCGCGTCTGCTTCGGGTGATGATAGAGGTCGAGTGCGGCGTGGCCAAGGATGAACTTGAACGCATTTATCAGGAGACCTTCGATGACCATAACTTCACGTGGCTCTCCGGGCGTCCGGCCGGAGCCGACGAGGTCGAGGGGACCGACAAGTGCGTCATCACCCTCTCGGAAACCGGAAACGGGAAGCTGCTCATTGAGACCGTGGCCGACTGCCGGATGCGCGGCGGAGCCGGTGACGCGGTCCACATCATGAACCTCATGTTCGGCCTGCACGAGAAAACCGGCCTTTCACTTAAAGCACACAAGTACTGATTATGAGCCTGAACAAAGTCATACTGATGGGAAACGTGGGGGGCGATCCCGAGATACGCTATCCCGACAAGGATTTCCCAGTGGCCTACCTCTCACTGGCCACAAACATCAAACACGGTCCCCAGAACGTGGAGATCACCGAGTGGCACCGCCTGGTGGTGCCCGGTGAGAACGCTTTGTTCTTCGAAAGGTATGTGCGCAAGGGCACGCGCCTCTTTGTCGAGGGATACCTCCGGACAAGGGAGTATACCGACAAGATGCAAATCACACGCAGGATAACCGAAATCATAGTCGAGCAGTTCGAACTGCTCGGACGCTCTTGAGGGAGCGGTTCAATTAAAAAACAACAACTCCGGCGACGGATCCGGCCCCTTGGGGTCCAAAATAATTTCTTCAAAAGCAAACGAACCCGAAATGAGAAAATGGCGTATTGAAGACTCCGGCGAACTCTATAACGTTTCCGGATGGGGTCTGAAATATTTTTCCATCAACGACAAAGGTCACGCGCAGGTCACTCCGCGCGAGGACTGCTCTCCGATTGACATCAAGGAGGTCCTTGACGATCTGAGGCTGCGTGACATCACACCTCCCCTGCTCCTTCGGTTCCCCGATATTCTGGACGACAGGATCAGAAAGATCTCAAGCTGTTTCAAAAAGGCTTCGGACCAGTATCAGTATTCGGGCGAGAGCTTTATAGTCTACCCTATAAAGGTCAACCAGATGCGCCCCGTCGTCGAGGAGATCGTAAGCCACGGCAACAAGTACAACATCGGCCTTGAGGCCGGCTCTAAGCCCGAGCTGCATGCCGTCCTGGCGGTCAACACGTCTGAGGACTCGATGATCATCTGTAACGGATATAAGGATGAGAACTATGTCGAGCTCGCCCTGCTGGCCCAGAAGATGGGTCGCCGAATATATATCGTGGTCGAGAAACTCAACGAGCTCAAGCTCATTGCCAACGTGGCCCGGCGCCTGAAGATAGAACCCAATATCGGCATCCGCATCAAGCTGTCATCCTCTGGCAGCGGAAAGTGGGAGGAGTCTGGTGGCGACGTCAGCAAGTTCGGCCTCAACTCGAGCGAGCTTATCGACGCCCTGAATTTCCTGGAGAAGAACAAGATGGCCGGCTCGCTGAAGCTCATACACTTCCACATCGGCAGCCAGATCACCAAGATACGCCGCATCAAGAACGCCCTGCGCGAGGCCATGCAGTTCTATGTCCAGCT
>CAZUAK010000092.1:0-8122 GCA_964618395.1 uncultured Sangeribacter sp. | reverse complement strand
GCAATTCTTCGGTAAGAATCCCGATAAAGCATTGTAGCGCAGGCTTCCAGCCTGCCCAATGACTCGGAAATTACTTGGAAATGACTCGGGGCAGGCTGGGAAGCCTGCGCTACAATGCTTTATGTGAATATCCCAAAGGTATTTGTCGGTGAGTGGAACCACTTCTTGTTTTACGTGTTTTCACAGGCTTCCCATGGCATACCGCTGACGCGGTATCATCGCTACGCGTGGGACTGACATCGCCAATGGAATTGCGTCGGACTGACACCGCCAATGGAATTCGGCGGGAAGGAGAAACTTAGAGATGCGAGACGACCCCGTTCGGATGAACGGGGTCGTCTGGTTGGGGTTGATATGTAATTTTTTGTTAATCGAAGTCCCAGACGCCGACAACCTGCTGGAGCATGGTGTCGCCTTCGGTGCGGACGTCGGTCAGCATTGTGTCGCCTGCGAGGTTGAGCGTGCGCAGGTTAGAACAGAAGGTCACGTCGAGCGTCAGAAGCTGGTTGTTGGCTACGTTCAGGCGCAGGAGCTGATACTGGTTCGACAGGTCGAGATAAGTCAGGTCGTTCCAGGCCAGGTTTACAAACGCAAGGTTCGGACAGTTGGTGACCGTGAAGGTCGTCAGGTCGTTATACGGTGCATAGACATCGTCGAGCGCCGGACAGTTGTTGAAGGCCAGCTGCGAGAGGTTGTTGTCCGAGACATAGATGGTGAACAGTGACGGAAGGTTCTGCAGATAGAGCTTCGAGATCTTGTTCGAGGTCAAGTTCAGGTTTGCGAGCGCGGGCAGGCCGGCCAGCTCAATCTGGGTGAGGTCGTTATAGCCTGCGTAGAGGTTCTTCAGACGCTGACAGTCGGCAACGTCGAGCTGTTCGAGATGGTTTGAAGTGACATTGAGGGTCTCGAGCAAAGTCAGGTTTGCGATGTCGATAGAGAGGATATGGTTGCCTGACAGGTTCAGCTTCTTCAGCAGGGGGCTGCCTCCGAGATCGATAGCCGAGAGGTGGTTACGGTTCAGGCTGAGGTTCTGAAGCTGGGGGTTGTTGGCGAACTGGACAGACCGGATCCGGTTATGACCGGCCTTGAGGTCCGTCAGGGCCGCGTTTCCCTCCACCGTCAGCGAGGTGAGCGCATTGTGAGACACATCGGCAGTGGTCAAGGCCGGGAAATTGACCAGTGAAAGCTCACCGGCCAGATCCTTGTTGTCCCACTTGATTTCGGTCACATGGCCGTTTTCTATTTTCAGACCCTCGACAGAGGCGAGGTCCTTGCCGTCATATTTCAGTGAACTGCCGTTTGTGCCATAGTTCTTTGCGGGCTGGCTGAGGAAAGTCCGGAGGGCCGTAGCCTCGCTTTTAGACAGGTTTACACCCCATGCAGCCGAGAAACACATCACTGCGGCGAGAGATAAGAGCGTTTTCTTCATAGTATCTTCATTAAGTTTAGAATTCAATAAGTACAAGGACCTTGGAGGGCCCAAAGTTATAACTATTTAACATTTGACCAACTTAAAAAGTTTTCCCAGACGGTGGAACTGAACACAAACAAAGACCCCGTTTTTTGAAACGGGGTAGAAAAAGTTTTTCAACAGGCAAGGAAGAAATGCCTCAGAAAGGATAGCCGATAGAAAAATGGAGCGCATGGTCACGCCTCCAGTTGGGGTGTATGATAGGCCACGGCTCCTCTCCCCGTGCGGGATTGCGGGCCTTCATGCCTAAGTCGAAACGGAGAAGGAAGAAAGAGAAATCGAGGCGGAGGCCGACCCCGTAGGCAGCCGCTATCTGCTTGTAGAACTCATTGAACTTGAACAGTCCCCCCGGCTGGGTTTCATAGTCACGTATGGTCCAGATGTTGCCCGCGTCGATAAAAAGGCCCGCTTCCACAACCCAGAAGAGCTTGGCGCGGTACTCCGCGCTCAGACAGAGGCGGATGTCGCCACACTGGTTGATGAAATCGGTCACAGAGTTCTTTCCGGGATAAGACCCCGGGCCGAGGGTCCTCACCGACCAGCCCCTGACGCCGTTTGCTCCTCCGCCATAGAAACGTTTCTCGAAAGGGAGAATAGTGGAGTTGCCATACGGCACACCGATACCTCCCATGGCATGGAAAGCCACAGACTGGCGCGAGTCGAACTGATGAACCAGCGCATAGTCGGCGTCAACCTTGAAATACTGCGAGTAGTGGATGCCGAAGACCTTATAAGGGTGCGTATGGAAGTCAGAGCGATGGTTGAAGATCGAGCTGAGGGCAAAAAGAAGGTTGCCCGCCACTTCGGTGTTTACGCGGACGGTGTATATGTAAGGTTGCTCCTGCTTGTGCCACGGGCTTTCACGGCGCTTGTTGGTGTGATAGAAGCTGTATCCCATCCGCATTATGAAGTGGTCCTCATAACTGTACCTCAACAGAGGGTTGTCAGGGGCTATGTTGTCGATAAAGGTGTTTGTCGATTTCGGAAGATAGACATAGTTGATGTCCAGCGGGGTGAAGGTGTGGCGGTTCCCCGTCGTGCGTTCGTTCCACTTATAAGACCATCCGGCTGTAGAGATAATGCGGGTATATTCAGGGCGCTCCTGATAGTTCAGCGAGAGGCCCAGCTCTGAAGAGGCGTTGATTTTCCGCTTGAAACTCTCCCTGAGGAACGGGGCCTTGAACTTGGGGAACGTCAGACCGAGGTCTCCCGAGAACTCGAGATAGCGGTTGTTCAGCAGGCCCTCCAGCTTACCGCCGATGGCCTCGTAAGCTCCGCGGACCTTCGCACTCAGCGACTCCGAGCCCTTCCCCACGTTCAGATGAGAGTATCCGAGACCGACGGCCACGCCGAGGTCACCCTCCGAGTTGGTACCCTCGACTGAGATCGAAAGGTTCTGGCTTTTTCCCGGTGTAAGCAGGATGTAGACATCCAGCTCGTCCGAGTCGGGCACGTGGAGGCAACGGATATTGATGAAATTCAGGATGGAAAGACGCGAAAAAGCCTGATAGGTACGTTCGAGGGCACGCTGGCTGTATATCCTGCCGGGGGTCAGGAAGCAGTTGTCATAAATCACCGACGGACGGAGGTAGGGCTTGCCGGAAGAGCGGATGGTGATGCCCTTATAATCAACCGAGTCGAGAAGCGCGAGGGCGTGAAGGTTCTCACCTATCGAAGAATTGTAATCGGTGATGACAGTCACGCGCCTTATCCGGTAGCGTCTGAACGCATCCTGATTCTTGTCTCCCGGAAGAGGAGCTATTTTCATGGTCAGCTTTGTCCGACGGCTCCCCGCGACAGTGTCTGCGTTGAAGGTCACCATGTCTTTAACGAAATCGTAATATCCCGCGTTACGCAACCTCTGCGTGACCATTTCACGCTGCATTTCAAGCTCGTTGCGGTCAAGCGCTGAGCCTACTCCGACAGGGAGGAAGGCCGAGTCCTTCAAGACTATGGCCCTGACGGCAGAGTCGGGGATTGCAAAACCGAGTGAGTCCACAATCATCGGACTGCCCGGGTGGAGGTTGTAGACCACCTTCATCTTGCGCTTCCGGGCGTTGGGGAGCGTATCGGCTTTCACCACTGCGTCCGGATAACCCTTGTTTATGAGGGCGCGCTTCAGCTGTCTGGCGGACTCCTCGGTCAGCGAGGCGTCGTAAATAACCGGAGGCTCGCCGAGCTTGCGTATCCATTTGTTGAACCAGTTGGCAGAATCCTTTCCGGACATGTTGTAGACCCCGAGACGCAACCGCAGGAACCACAGTATGCGGTGGTTGGGCTGCTGGCGAAGATACGGGAGGAGCTCCTCCGCGTTCAGGGGCGCGACATTGGACGAAGAGTCTATGTTGATCTTGACCTTGTCAAGGAGATATGAACCCTCAGCTACATGACGGCTCGCGCTACACCCGAAGAGTATAACGCACGTCACGGCCCCCACCAATAGCTGGATAAGACCCCGTTTCAAAAAAATGGCAGTCGTACGGGCGGCTCCGGTCGAGGGATTTTCGCGAGCTGGATTCTTCATTCTCCGTCAGGACCTCGGCGAGAGTTTGACGCGTCCGTACATGATGGGTCTCTCGTCAGTCTCCGCACGGAGCAGGAATGTGTTCATCCCATCCTCCCCTTCGTTGCGACGGAGCAGAGCCGGTTCTCCGTATTTGCCTTCGTGAAGGAAGGAGAGTTCAAGACGCTCTACCCTGTTGGCGTCCATCTGAGCGAGCGTGAAGCTGTTCAGCAGCAGGCGGACGTAGGAGACCGTGTTCACGTGTCGGTAGAAGTCTATATCGCAATATCCGAAGGTGTAGACCGTGTCCGGTGAAGTCGACTCTATTTCGGCCTGATGCCGGGCCTGACGCGCTATCGGGTTTGGCAGACCGGTCTTCAGGCACTCTTCGGGGAGCGATAGGTGGCCGAGCCCGAAGTTTTCGTGAGTATCGGTCGTCATCACCATCCACACAGAGCGGGCATAGCCGTAAACCTCGCCCGAGGGAGAGGAGAGACGGAACGAACGCATGGAGAAATGACGGTTCCACTCCTCGACCCATGTCTCGACGACACACTGGTCATTGGCTCGCGGATACTTGAACATCTCGATGGTCAGACGCGAGAGCACCCAGCCGGCGTTGAGGTCGGCCATGACCGGGTTGCCGATGCCCAGGGAGTTGGCGTGAAGCGTGGCGATATCTATCAGGGCCGCCGTTATCTGCGGAAGGCCGAACTCGCCCTCGGCGTTGACGTCACCGGCAGAAATGAATATGCAGGATTTATAAACGGGTTGCATTAACTTGGATTTATAAGGTGCAAAATTACGAATTTTTTCGCTATTTTTGCACTCTGCGCCGTGAAGTCCCTTACTTCGATAAGCATCATGAACAACCAACTCGCTGAAAACTACCATAAACGTTCACCGTGGGCCTGGATACCGACAGCATACGTTGCCGAAGGCCTCCCCTATTTCGCAGTCAACACACTGACCGTGCTGATGTATACCAACATGGGCATCGGGAAGACAGAGATGGCCTTCTACACCGGAGCGCTCTACCTTCCGTGGGTCATCAAACCCTTCTGGAGTCCGTTTGTCGACATCTTCAAGACCAAGCGTCTGTGGACAATCTGGATGGAACTGCTGATAGCGGTGATGATGGCCGCGGTGGCCTTCGTGCTCCCGTTTGGATTCTTTTTCGGAGGCTCGCTGGCCGCGTTGTGGCTGATGGCCTTTTTCTCGGCCACCCACGACATAGCGGCCGACGGCTACTATATGCTTGAGCTCAACCGCTCGGAACAGGCCGCATACGTCGGAGTGCGCTCGACCTTTTACCGACTCGCCTCCATTCTGGGCCAGGGGGCAGTGGTCATGCTTGCCGGATGGCTGGAGACCCGTCTGGGGAATGTCCCGAGGGCGTGGAGTTACACGTTCCTTTCCCTGTCTTGCGTCATGCTGGCCATATCGCTTTGGCATACCCGCTTCATGCCCCGGGCCGCTGACGACAAACCTATGACGGGGAAATCGGCCGGCGATATCCTTCGGGACTTCGGCGATACGTTTGTCACCTTCTTCGCAAAACCCCATATCGTAACGGCCCTTTGCTTCATTCTTCTTTACCGACTTCCCGAAGCGTTGTGTCTGAAGCTCGTCCAGCCGTTCCTTATCGACAGCAGGGCGATGGGAGGCCTGGGACTGACTACGGCCGAGGTGGGGTTTGTCAACGGCACGGTCGGCGTGGCCTCACTGTTGGCCGGCGGCATCGTCGGCGGTCTGGCTATCGCACGCGGTGGCCTGCGGAAGTGGCTGTGGCCGATGGCCCTTTCTCTCGGTCTCCCCTGCCTGCTCTATTGCTGGCTGGCCGCTTACCAGCCCGAGTCATTCGTTAGCATCTGCGTCGCGATAGGTATCGAACAGTTCGGTTACGGTTTCGGCTTCACCGCCTTCATGATGTATATGATATACTTCTGTGACGGACCGCAGCGCACCTCGCACTATGCCTTCTGCACGGCCTTCATGGCTCTCGGCATGATGGGCCCCGGGATGGCGGCCGGATGGATTTTTGACCGTCTGAACGATCTCTTCACCCCGGACACGGCTGCCGGGGACTCCTGCACGCCGCTTGGCTACGTGACGTTCTTCTCCGTGGTCATGGTCACCTGCATAGCGACCTTCATCGTGACCGAAATGGTCCGCAGGAAGGTGAAGAAGGAGAAATAACGTAGTTTCAAACAAGCATGGTCTAAAAAAGGCCGATGCTTCAAACAATTGAAAGAGCTTATCAGTTACTCAAGATATAACTAATTAATAAGAGTGACTTATGTCTGAAGAACAGTCCATAAAGGATCTCATGCCGACCAAGAAAGACCTTGTCATCTTCGACCTTGACGGCACGCTGCTGAACACCATCGCCGACCTCGGCTCGTCGTGCAACTATGCACTGAGGACCATGGGGTATGCCGAACATCCCATAGCCGCCTATAACTATATGGTGGGCAACGGGGTGCGCAAACTGCTCGAACGGGCCAACCCCGATGTCGGTTCGGAGAAGATAGATGAGCTCCTTCACCACTTCCGCGAGCACTATGACGAGCACTGCACTGACCACACCGCCCCCTATCCGGGCATCACCGAGATGCTCCATGAACTGACGAAACGCGGTGTCGCCGTGGCCGTCGCCACAAACAAATATCAGTCTGCCGCTGAGAAAATCATCAGGCACTATTTTCCCGAGGTTCCCTTTGTAGCCATCATGGGCCAGGTTGACGAGCGCCCCCCGAAGCCCGATCCGTCAATAGATTTCGCCATTCTCCTTGACCACCCGACTCCGAAGGCAAAGGTTCTACATGTCGGTGACTCTGCCGTGGATATCGAGACGGCGCGACGGGCATGTGTTGAGTCTATCGGAGTGTCATGGGGCTTCCGCCCCGTCAGTGAGCTTCGCCGCGCCTATGCGGACCATGTCGTCTCCTCCCCTTCTGAAATACTCAAATACGTTCTCTGATGTCTCAGTCCCAGATTCCTTTCGGCCTCACATACATTTGGCATGACTGCTTTGTTCTCCGGCTCCCCGGGGTCGGCACGGTCATCTTTGACTACTGGCGAGACCCGCGCGAGAAGAGGGTAACGGAGCCCGTCTGGCTTCGCGAGCTGAAGAAGAGCCATGAACGCGTCTGGGTACTTGTCTCACACCATCACAAGGACCATTTTGTCAGCAAGATTTTCGACTGGTGTCGTGACTGGCCGGAGGTGCATTATGTCATAAGCCGCGACACGGCCGACATGATGAGCTACCGCCTGCGCTCGGACGCTCTGTGGGCGAATAAACGAATCCCGGAGTCTCAGGTGACTGTCCTGGAGCCGGATGAGACCTGGAGCGACGGGCTGCTGACCGTTCATGCGTTCGGCTCTACGGATATCGGTAATTCATACGTGGTCGAGGGTGGTGGCCTCAAGGTTTTCCATGCCGGAGACCTCAACGCCTGGATATGGAAGGATGAGTCGACCGAAGAGGAGGTCAACGAAGAGCTCAAGAAGTATGAGGATATTCTGGAGACGATAGCGGTTGAGTTTCCGCGCCTCGATGTGACTATGATGCCGGTCGACTCGCGCATCGGCTCCGAGTACTATACCGGCGCGAGAATGCTTGTCAGACGCATAGACGTAGATCTTTTCATACCGATGCACTTCGGTCTGGGCGACATCGACGAACTTGCAAAAAGAGAGGCCGATGCGATGCGCTTCGACCTCTATGCCAACCCCGACCGAGGCAGATACGTCTCACTCGCCTCCCCCGGAGCCTCCTACCTACAGTACTGATCCCGGAGCCTAAGTCCACGTCCGTGCGAAAAGTTGAAATTGTCGGGGCGAGTGCGGCGGTCAGAACTCGGAGGAGAAGTGGAAGCGGATTTTGGGGAAGTCTGTCTGGGCCATCTGAAGGACATAGTTGGAGTCGGCGAGGAAGACGTCGCGTCCCTCTTTGTCCAGGGCCATGAACTGGTGCTTGCGCTTCTTGAAGGCCGCCAGTGCCTCCTCATCGTCGCTCTCTATCCAGCAGGCCTTGTAGAGGCTGATGGGTTCCCAGCGGCACTGGGCGCCATACTCGTGAAGCAGACGGTACTGGATGACCTCAAACTGAAGCTGACCTACTGTGCCGATGATTTTGCGGC
>CAZUAK010000091.1:2870-8146 GCA_964618395.1 uncultured Sangeribacter sp. | reverse complement strand
GTATGGTCCGGCACTCTGGTCAACACTGACGACTTCACTTTCGAAGACGCAGAGTATGGCCTGAAGCTTGGTCTCGCCAACGCTTCGTATAAGATCAGCACCTATACCGGTTCTAATAAGGCACTCATCTCAGAGAACGCCCACGGTATTAGCTTCACTAAGGCAGCCAACACTCCGATCACAATCACGCTGACCCAGACCGGTACTACCTGGAAGATGTCTTGGGTAGCCGAGCCGCCGTTCAACGGCTGGACGACCGAAATGATGGTAGTCGGTCAATTCCAAAACGTAGCCTTTGATAAAAATGATGCCTCTACTCACATGACCCGTACTGCGTATAACGACAGAGTAGAATGGACTATCTCCAACATCTCTATTGGAGCCGATAAATCATTCCATTTCACAAAGCAGGGTGAATGGAGCAATGAAATCTCTGCCGACGACGCTTCAAACGATATTAAACTTAACGTTGACTCAGATAACCCTACTATTAAGGCAAAAGTTTTTGGCGGATTTGATGCCAAAAACTGGAAGTTCGATAAGGACTTCACCGGTAAACTGACCCTGACTCAGAATGCTTCGGGGTGGTCTCTGACTTGGACTAAGGATGGAGACGCGCCCGTACGTGAGGAAATTATTTTCTCAAAGGGCATTGAGCATGAACTGAACCGGTATGACCTCTATATGCGTGGCAACTGGGATGTTGTGGATGGATCTGATAATGACTTAAAAGAAAACCGTCTCTTCCACCGTGTGAAGGTTAAAACTGCTGATGTTGACGGCTATACCTATACATGGCAGGGTACCATTAAAAAAGATGGAGACCTCAGTTTCGGCACTAAAGATAACTCATTACGTATTGGCCTTAAGTCAGGTTACAAAGTAATCGAAGATCATGAAGGCTCAGCCACAAAAGACCAACTGTCATTCGGTAATGATGATAACTTCAAATTGAACTGGGCTACTAATTCCGAAGTACGTTTCGTACTGACTCAACACCGTTACGATGCGGATGCCGCTGTAAGCGATGAAGAACGTGCCGTGGGTTGGTGGACTTTAGAATGGAACGAGGTTGCACGCCCGGCTTCTTTGAACAACAAGGTCGGAGGTGTATATCTCCACTGTTCCGACTTCAATAACTGGGATGTCTCCAAACGTCGTGCATTTGTATGGGATCCCTCACGTAAACTTTACGTTCTTAAGTATAAGTTTGAGAACTCTTCGATTGATGTTCTGGATTACGAGAGAAACGCATCTTCTATGACCTCTACGACTCTTACCAATTTCTTCTACATCGAAGCTTTCGATAAAAATCTTTCGGTCGAAAATGGTAAGAATGCACCTATTGTAACCGGCAATTGGACCTCTCTCAAAAAGTCTTACACGGCCGATCAAATAGGAAAGGACCACACGGACGAGTGTATGCTCCTTAAAGATCAAGCGCTTGAAGATGCTATCGTCTACTATAATCCCGAGGATAATACGATCAAAGTAGAGGGTACAAAATCCGAAAAACTCGATGCCCGTAAATACACCCTTTATTATAAGGTTACAGAAGCTGACAAGGATAACAATAACGGCTTGAAGAATGTCTATGTCTGGGTATGGGGCAACGGCGAAGGACAACGTGATCATCTTACAACTCTTGGCGTGGATGAATATCCCGGTCTATTGATTTCCGTCCCCTCAAACATATTCAACTATCCGAATGAGGACGGTGTGATGGAGACCTACATCAAGTTCTCTCTCACATTGCCGGCAAATCAATCTACCCTCGGTATAATGTTCGCACACGACAAGGATCAGGACAAGACAATGAATATTCTCGACACCGAATTCCAAGATGGTCGAGTCTATGCCTGGAGCGCCGTGATGAATCAGGGTAAGCAGGACTTCTTTGCCAAGGTAGGTATCCGTTATCTCGATAATCAGGGCAATAAAGCCATGCTTCTTCTCAATTCAACTGACGGAGACAATTATGTTCTCGAAGGCGTGAACATGAAAAACTTCTTTGACAAGGAGAGAAGCGCAGCCTCTTCAAATGCCAATCCTTATATTCTTGTCCAGGACTGGAAAGATGGAAAGAAGTTGGATGAACCCCTCAGATCAGACAACGAGGAGCAACGCGAGCAAATCAAACTGGGAGACGATTATTATGGTTTCTACATGGTGCAGTTGCCTGCTTCCGTAGATTATACTCAGGGCACAATCCTTGACTATACAGACTACTTTACTCATAACGGTGGTATCGCATATCATAAGGAATACAATCTTGACTCTTCAACCGACCAGTGTAACCATATAACTTGGGACAAAGATAACAATGAATGGGTATATGGCACTCCCACTCACGAGGAGACATATAAGCCCATGACCCTGAACTCTGAAGAGGTGGATAACCTTGGATTCTATTTCGAACTGTCCAAAGGCATCTTGCGTGTTGCCCGCCATGAAGGTGACGAGAAAGAATCTACTGAACGCATAGTCCTCTATTTCAAGAACGACATGAATTTTGCAGAGCCTTACATTCATGTGCAGAATATTGACGGAAGCAAAGTCTATACCGGCCAAAGCCGAGTGAAGGGAGCCGACAATCAATATTATATCATTGGTGAACCCATGAAATATGAAGACGACCAGCGGCTTGGAGTAAAGGAAGGGTATTATCGTTATGAACTGCGCGTACCATCTTATGAACTGAAGAAAGGCGGAAAGAACGCTAACGCAACTTACAGCGCACGCACCGGTCAGGAGTACGTGGAGGCCGAATTCATAAGTCCTTCGAACTACATTACAAAGACCGGTTCTCACTCCAACCTTGTGATAACGTTCTCCGATGGTACAAATCCAAAACCTCATGTATCGAACGAAACGGCCTTCTCCTCAACCTACAGGCAAGGTGTCAAGAGATTTGCTGACAGCGAGACCCCGAACCAGCTATATTATGCACCCCTTGTTCACGGAGGTATCTATACACTTGACAACAATTCAGATGCAAGTGCCGGAGATATTCTTGGTCAGGTTTATTTGATCAATGCAGACGACAATAGTTATATTGCTACTCTTGATCAGACTAAAGCCGGAGACTATATTTTTGAAAATAAGAATATTGACTTGTGGAATTACGCTTCTGAAGAAGGAGGTGACCAGGTGGTAAAAGTCTATGTTTCTACAGCTATCCAATTCAACGAAACGGAGCAGAAGAGCTATGCTTCTGGAGTTGATTACGGTGCAGGAGAAGCTACACCCGACGTTGCAGACGCAATCAACAATAACGACAAGCACGCAGTTAACTACAATATGACATACGAGAACAATTCTCCATATGTCATTAACCTCAATGAGATCACCGCAGATGGCTTTACAAACCACAGCACCCTTGTGGTCAAGGTGTCCATCAACCCGACACTCCACACCGGTGAGATCGGATTCGGCCTTAACAGCGACGATATCCAGACTGTCATCGACGAGGTCGAGGAGGCTGAGGGCGAAGTGATGTGGTTCAACCTTCAGGGTATCCGTCTCGACGGTCCGCGCGAGGGTCTCAACATCCGCGTCCAGGGCAAGAAGGCCACCAAGATCTACATCAAGTAACCACGACACACTCCCATTCCCCCGCATCAGGGGAATGACACCCCACAGAAGGGACACCGCCAAACCGGCGGTGTCCCTTCCATATTTTTGAAACGGGGTCTTTTTTTTGACCTCTGAGGCGAATTGAAGATTTTTTTGTAACTTTGGGGGATAATTTTTGAAGATATGAAGATCTTTACCGGTTCGCAGCTCCACGAGATAGACCGTGCGACCTGCGAACGCCAACAGATAGACAGCGTGGAACTCATGGAGCGCGCCGCCAATGCGGTCGCCTGTGAGATTATAGCGCGTTTCCTCCCTTCCCAACGTATCGTGGTCCTCGCCGGACCAGGCAACAACGGCGGCGACGCTCTGGCCGTGGCACGCCTGCTCATCGAGCAGGGCTATAGCCGCGTCGAGGTCTTTCTGTTCAATATCCGAAACCACCTCAGCTACGACAACGAGAAACAGAAGAACCGCCTCATCACCATTGAGGGGGTCGACTTCACCGAAGTCACCACCCAGTTCAATCCCCCCTACCTCTCACCGGACGATGTCATCATCGACGGACTCTTCGGCTCGGGCCTGACCAAGCCCATGGCGGGGGGCTTCGCGATGCTGGCGCGTCTCATAAACGAGAGCGGCGCATTCGTCATCTCGATAGACTCCCCTTCGGGACTCTTCTCGGAGTGGAACGCGGGCTACAACACCCGCGACATGGTCCACGCCAACCTCACCTTTACCTTCCAGCAGCCGCGCCTAAGCTTCATGTTCGAGGATAACGCCGACGTACTGGGCGAGTGGAAGGTGCTGGACATTGACCTCGACGAGCAGATAATGAAGGAGACACCGACGGACTACATGCTCGTCGAGACGCGCTCGGTAAAGCCGCTGCTCCATGCGCGCCGCCCCTTCAGCCATAAGCGCGACTACGGCTCGGCTCTCATCTTCGCCGGCTCTATGGGGATGATGGGGGCCGCTATCCTCGCCGCACGCGGCTGCCTGCGCTCTGGCGCGGGACTGGTGACGGTCCACAGTGCCATGATTGGGTGTCAGATTGTGCAGACGGCTGTCCCCGAGGCCATGTTCGAGCCGGACCGCAACGAGCGGTTCATCTCCGACATGACGGTACACCACAAGCACGGGGCCGTCGCCGCCGGGCCGGGCATCGGCACGAGCGACCAGACCATCGACGCACTCGAGGCACTCATCAAGAACATCAAGTCACCGCTCATCCTCGACGCCGACGCGCTGAACTGCATCGCGAAGCGTCCGGCGCTTCTGTCGCTGCTTCCGCTCAACACGGTCATCACGCCCCACGCGGGCGAGTTCGACCGACTCTTCGGACGTCACCGCACTGCCGAGGAGCGTCTGAAGAAGGCGGTCGAGATGGCGAAGTACTATAACATCATCATTGTGCTGAAGGGCCACCACACGGCTGTCGTGCGTCCGACCGGACGGGTGTATTTCAACTCGACGGGCAACCCGGGTATGGCGACGGCCGGCTCGGGCGACGTACTGACGGGGGTCATCTCGGGCTTCATGGCCCAGGGGTTCCGTCCGGAGCACGCCGCGACGCTCGGCGTCTATGTCCACGGCCTCGCCGGCGACATCGCGACCGAGGAGCTCGGCGAATACGGCGTGACGGCGGGAGACATCGCCGACCGCATAGGCCGCGCCATCCGCGAAATCATCCTCAACCT
>CAZUAK010000091.1:0-2770 GCA_964618395.1 uncultured Sangeribacter sp. | reverse complement strand
TATGAAGAGATTACGATATGTGGCGGCGGCTGTCTGCTCTGCGGCGGCGCTGTGCGCCGGAGCGCAGGCGACGAAGTCGCTGACGGCTGACCGCTCTAACGATTACGGCATCGTCTACAACCTCCCGAAGACAGGGCTCGAGGTGACCGTCTCGGCAACCGTGACGACATATAAGGCGGGTCCGTTCTATCAGTATGCCGCAAAGTTCATCGGCACCGACAAGGTGGTGCGCGAGGATGGCGTGAAGTGGTCGCTCGGCGAGCTGACCTGCACCCCGTACGGCGTGGCCGACCCGGAGGAGAGCTACGTGATGCAGCTCAAGCCGGGGGCAAACGTCTCGGTCAACGTGGCCGAGGACGGCATGCTGCTGAGCATCAATACGCCGGCGGCCGAACCATACCGCCCCAACGCCTACCGGCCTGCCCCGCCGAAGCCGGACCCGAAGCCCATCGCCGAGTATCTGAAATATGTCGACGAGGATTTCCTCGCCTCCCAGTCTACCTATAAGCAGGCGGAGATGTTGGCGGCGACACTGATGGAGATACGCGAGGCGCGCATCGCGCTGACGCGCGGAACGGCCGAGACCATGCCGACCGACGGCCGGCAGTTGGAGCTGATGCTCGCCGGACTCCAGGACCAGGAGGATGCCATCAAGCGCGCCTTCACGGGCGAGACCGTGACGCAGAGCTATACCCGCAACTTCCTGCTCACCCCCGACGACGAGGGGGAGACGGTCATCTGCCGCTTCAGCGAGTTCTCGGGATTCGTCGACAGCGATGATCTTAGCGGTGTGCCGCTGACAATGACCATCAAGATCATCTCCGAGCCGGAGACGCCGCTCGACCCGAAGGGTGAGCCGAAGAAGCTCCCGAAGGATGCCGTGGTCTACTCCATCCCGGCGACGGCACGCGTGACGTTCAGCTATGACGGGCGCAAGCTCGTGGAGCAGGACCGCCAGTTCGGCCAGTTCGGCATTACCTTCGGCCTCGCGCCGGGCCTCTTCACCGACAAGAAGGAACCCTACTCGGCGACGTTCGTCCCCGAAACCGGCGCACTGAGCCGAGTCGCCCCCCTCTAAAATAAATATTATCACTAAATAATAGAAGAATTTGTCCCACGCAGAACCGGGTGAGATGGAATCTTTAAATTTCATATAATAAAAAATTTAGATATGCCACCCGCAGCACTAACCCTCAGTCAGCTCAACCAGCTCATCAGCCGCACGGTCGCCGAGACTCCGAGTCTCCGCGACGTCTGGGTCGTCGCCGAACTCTCCAACGTCTCGGGAGGTAAGGGGACCCACTGGTATATGGACCTGCTCGAGAAGGATGCGGCGGGGCGCAACCTCGCGCGCATGAAGGGGATGATATGGGCGCAGCACTCGCGGACGGTGAACATGAAGCTGTATACCGCCACGGGGGTGTATTTCAAGGATGGCATCAAGGTGATGATTCGCGGTCAGGTGTCGTTCCACCCGGCCTACGGGATGGGGTTCGCAATATCGGATGTCGAGCCGACCTACACGATGGGCGACATGGAGCGGCTGCGCCGCGAGATACTGGAGAAGCTGAAGGCCGAGGGGCTGCTCGACCGCAACAAGCTCATACCGCTCCCCATGGCCCCGCAGAAGATAGCCGTCATTTCGTCAGAGGGGGCGGCGGGCTACGGCGACTTCGTCCACCAGTTGGGTTCTACCCCTGAGGGGTTTGTCTTCTACCCCGTTCTCTTCGGTGCGAAGCTGCAGGGCGACGGGACGGGCAAGAGCGTCATCGCGGCGCTGGACCGCATAGAGCGCAACGCCGGGGAGTGGGACGCGGTGGTCATCATCCGCGGGGGCGGTGCGTCGTCAGACCTCAACGGCTTCGACGACCTTGAGCTGGCGCGTCGCGTGGCGACGTGTCCGCTGCCGGTGATAGTGGGCATAGGCCACGAGCGTGACCGCACGGTGCTCGACGAGATTGCGGCGGTGCGCTGCAAGACCCCGACGGCTGTCGCGGCCTTCCTCATCGACACGCTGCGCAACGCCTTGGGACGCGCCTCGGAGCTGACGGCGAACATCGTGACGATGGTTCAGGACCGGCTCAACGGTGACCAGAGGCGGCTGGACAATCTCGCGACGATGGTGCCGGTGTTGGCGGTCACGCGACTGCAGGAGGCGCGCGAGCGCCTGACGCGGACGACGCTGAGGCTCCCCGACGCGGCGGCGCGCGCCACGGGCGACGCCCGCACCAAGCTGGCGCAGTTCAAGACGCGCCTGGAGGGTGCGGCAGAGACGCGCATCGCCTTGGGGCGCAAGCACCTCGAAGGACTGGAGAAGCTCATCGACGTACTCGACCCGGCCGCCACGCTGAAGCGCGGCTACTCCATCACGCGCGCCGACGGCAAGGCCGTGCGCGACACCGCGACCCTCCCCGACGGCACCCTCATCGAAACCACCCTCGCCCACGGCACCGTCCGCTCCCGCGTCCTAAACCCATAGACACATTTTTTGGACGAAAATTTGGCGGTGGCAGAAATTTTGGCGGTGGCGGAAATTTTGGCTAATTTTTACGTCGCCTTGCGTCGCTTACGTCGCTGCGGGTTATTACGTCGCTTTACGTCGCTGCGGGTTTGCAACCCGCAGCATGTCATCACATACACGTGCGGGTTGCAAACCCGCACGGACGAAGCACTGAAAAAGAAAATATTTATTACGGGATTTAAAGAATTTCATCCCACGCAGATTCGGGTGGCTGAGCTGGCGCTCAGCCGGCCCCTCGGGGCGCAGATG
>CAZUAK010000090.1:0-8420 GCA_964618395.1 uncultured Sangeribacter sp. | reverse complement strand
GAAGTGGGTGGGCTGACGCATCGAAAAACCCATTGCACTTCTTATTGGAAACTTTCATCATGATTTTAAAGAATTATCGTCCTTAAAAATTTGCCTAATTCAATAAATTTCACTAATTTTGTGTATTCTAAAATCCACAACAGCGAATAGTTCAGCGCCCAAATCGTAATCGAATATATGGAGCACACATCTTTTAACGAATTTCTTAGAGAAAGTTTTTCGTCACAAAACAGCGGTGCGTTTTCTTCTTATATCAAAGCCATAAAAATTATGGAGGAGATCTTCGCTAAAAACGATTTATTCAATTTAGGCCAAAAACCTTTAAGTGAAATCAGAGATCCTCATCTAATCACCCTTATCATAGATTATATATTAGATGAAGAATATAAATATAAAAAGGGTCTTCCCTCATTTTTTGATTCGGTGAAAGATGGTCAAAAAAGCTATGCGAAAGGTGGATTCTGCAAAGCAGCCATAAAGAAAGTTGGAGAATATGTTAACCTTAATTGTCGCGGAGAAGTCACTGATCTGATGGGAGAATATAGGCACAACGGGAAGAAGCTCTCAAAGAGATTATCTAAAAGATTTCACATAGACGAGAACGGAACCGAAAAAGAAGTCCGTGCAAAACAAAGAATTGGCCAAGATATATTCAGAAACATGCTGCTTGAGATTTATGATTCAAAATGTTGCCTGACTGGCATTGAAATTCCTGAAGTGCTTAGAGCAGGTCATATTATTCCATGGTCTGAATGCAAAGACGAAACACGTTTGGATCCCGCTAATGGACTGTGCTTGAGTGCCACATACGATGCCGCTTTTGACAGACATCTCGTATCATTTGATGAAGACTACAGACTCATTTTAAGTCCCTTACTAAAGGAAAAATATTCATCCGAAGCTTTTAAAACGTATTTTCTTAGCTTTGAAGGGAAACAGATCTCTTTTCCCTCAATATTCATCCCCTCACAACAATTCCTATCAAAGCATCGGGATAAACTAATCACCTGATAAAACTTCTTCGTTTCATCGGCAGTCTTTTACGTAGTCTTGCTTTTCAGCAGTGTATTACAAGTTGCATATCGATCCAAGAAAGAGACTCGGTTTTTCAACTCCGAAAGACGAGTTTTTCAAAAATATCGCTATTTTTGCACTTGCCAGTTAACTTACGACGCTGGAAAAAGCTTATGTTTATTAGCATATATGACTGTAATCAGAGAATTTTTTTGAAGCTTTGCATTAATATTATCCCCCAATTAATTTCTAATGACTGTTAAAAGAATTACCAATTTTATAGACATTTTATCCAATGTTTAGTCGGTGAAGGCCCTTCTGTCTTCCACTTAAAGAAGCACGGACAATTTTATGAGTCGGGGTCTTAGTCACACGTAAACCGGTGTAGGTTAGTTTTTCTGTGTGTATCAATTGTTTTTCATCATGTCTGTCTAATTTTGGAATATGCAAGAAAAAGATAAAGATAAACCGGCCTTGGAGTCACTGCAACAAAAGTTAGTCTAAGACGTTGCTATAATAGCATATAACTTCAAGAGAAATCGATATACGGATATGAAAGGCAGGATACTATGTTTTATTGTGGGGGTGATGGCGTTTGCCAGTGCTTGGGGTGTCGCACCCGAGACACTACATTATGTCATCTCTTATAAGTGGGGTCTGATCCATAAGGATGCCGGGGACGCTACATTGAGCATGGTGACTAAAGGGGAGAATACGGAGCTGACGCTGACGGCGAAGACACGGTCTTGGGCCGACAAGTTCTTTATGGTCCGCGACACGCTCCACGCCGTCACCACCGGTTCTAAGTTCCTGCCGCTCACCTATACCAAGACAGCCCACGAAGGGGGCGCATACTCGAAAGACGAAATCCGGTTCTCGCGAAACGGCCAGAACGTTTCGGCCAAGGTCAATAAGATACGCGTCAGCAAAAAAGGGGAGCGCAAGGAGTCGTCGCTCGACCTCCACGGCCAGGGTGAGGTTTTCGACATGCTCTCTGTCTTCTACTATCTACGCGGAGCCGACTATGTCGCCCTCCAAAAGGGAACGCCCAAGACGGTCACCATCTTCTCCGGCTCGGACAAGTCGGAGACAGTGACTATCCGCTTTGTCAAAGAAGAGACCGTCGAACTGAAGAACAAAACGAAGCGCAAAGCCTATCTACTCAAACTGGGCTTCACGTCTAAAGGCCGTAAGAAATCAAGCAGTGACATCCGCGTATGGGTTTCGGCCGACGGAGCGCACATTCCGTTGCTGCTCATCGGCTCGCTTCCGGTCGGCGAGGTCCGTGTGCGCCTCGTCTGACGTCACATAAAGCATTGTAGCGCAGGCTTCCCAGCCTACCCCGAGTCATTTCCAAATCATTTCCAAGTCATTGGGGCAGGCTGGGAAGCCTGCGCTACAATGCTTTATCGGGATTCTTACCGAAGGATTGTGTCCAACAAGATCTGCGACCATTAGGCCGCATCTGCGGTGGGACACGGCAATTCCTGGAATCAAGTTCCGTATCCTGCTTATTATTCAGCAGTTATTTGGTCCTTGAGTAAGGTTGTGCAGGTAGCGGATAATAGCTTCATGTGTTTGAGACCGAAAATCAGACAAGTTATTTTAATTTTTATTAACTTTGCAGGGTGAAGTCCCTCCATTGCTTTTGATTTGGGGGACACGCTGACTTTGCAAAAGGTAAACACGTGTTTACCAAAGGTTTAACTGAAAAAACAATCTAACTTATATGAAAATGAAGCGAATCCACTCATTGTTGGTGGCGACCGCCGTTGTCGGCCTCGGGCTGAGCAGCTGTACCACCGACGACATCGAGCCGTCAACAAGCAACGGCGCCCTCTGGGAGGGCTCCCTCGCACCCGCACCGTTTGAGAACGACGCCAGACTCCTCGAAATGTCAGAGAACCTCGACGGCTACGGTACGGTTACCTCTATCGAGTTGACAAGCAGCGGGCTGTACTATGTGACTTACGATTACGAATACGAATATCCGTACCTGTACACTCCCGCCGACACCCGCGCCGACAAACCGGCATCAACCTTCGCCCTGCGCAAGCACTCACGCGCCAACCACGCCGCCAAGGCCTCCACACGCGACTGGACACCCTATCAGAGCGTCATCTGCGGCGACTTCAAGGTGCTGGGCAACGGCACCTACGACCTCGAAGGATTCGGCATAATGACCATCAACCCCGACCACACCATCTCGCTGACCATGGCCGATGACGGCCGTGAACATGTATGGGACGTGACGATCGCCGACAAAATCCCCAACTCAGACTCCGCCCTCAACTCGCGCCTCTGCCGCACGTGGAAACTCATCGACGGCAAAATCGAGTTCCTCAACAACGACCGTGAGATTGTCTACACGCTCAACATCAGCCCCTCCATCATGGAGGACGAATATATCTATGAAATCACCTTCTCAACCTCCGGAAGGGTCTACCGCCGCGACGGCGCCGACGAAGGCTGGTATGGCGGCGGATGGAGATGGAGCGACAACACGCTGCAGCTGGTAGAGATGTGGTCTGACGACCCCTCTGACGGCGCCGGCATCTTCCAGACCATCTTCAAGGACAAAGACATGCAGGTCATGAACCCGTGGTATTTTGACGATCCCGAAGAGGCCCGCTGGGAGTTTGGCGAAATCCCCGGCTCTGAAAGAATCCCCGCCGATGTGCGCTATGCCCGCGAATTTATCAACATGAAAGCAATGAACTGACCCCATCATGAAAGCAAATCTGAAATTCATACTTACCGCAGCAGCCTCGCTCCTCTTCGCTCCCCTCTTCGCACAGAATGAAGCGGAGGGTGCTGAAGCCACAACCATAGACGTTGAACCCGAAACCGAAGTGGTCGAGGAGACCGTAGTCGCATACGAAGAATCCGACGCCGACTTCACCGTCAAGACCAAGGCCGACATCGCCAACGACAACGACCGCTTCTGGAAAGGCAACAACAAGCTTTTCTCGCTCGGCTTCGCCACCGGCGCTTTCGACCTCGGGAAATATAACGGCGGCAAACTTGAATCCCGCTGGGGCGCAAGCCTTAAAGGCGGACGCAATATCTACCTGCACAAGAAACCGATTGCCCACGCACTCAAATTCGGACTCTTCATCGGCGCCGACGTGACCTATCTCAACTTCAAGAAAGGCCACGGCGGACTGGGCGACCTGACCTCGGGCTTCGGCTCGGACGACGATGACGACGACTATTATGACGACTACGAACCGGAGTTTAACCTCGGCTCGCACTACCTGACAGCCGGTATCGCCATCGGTCCCACAGCGACCGTCATGCCCTTCTTCTGGGCCAAGAACCCGAACCTTGCCCGCATCAAAGTGAGACCGTACTTTCAGGTGGTGCCCTCATACTCAGCCCTCATCGTCTCTCCCGAAGATGACGACACGGAGCTCCACAGCGCCTTCACCTGCATGTTTGCCGGCGGCTTTGAACTCATCTGGCGCAAGCTCTCGATAGGTTTCGAGTGGAAAGGTGGCCGAGCACGCTACAAGGACCTCATCAGCGACATCGTCGACGACTACATGCCCGAGACGGGCGCATGGGTAGGAGCCGACACCCGAGGCAAACAGCCCCGCTACGGCTGCCGCATGTTCACCATCTCCATCGGTGTGGAGTGGTAAGAAACCCGACTCAACCTCACCTTTACACAACATACAATACCCCGACTCAGCACACGCATGAGCCGGGGCGTTTTTTTGAAACGGGGTCTTAATCTTTTTGGCGTTATTTGGTGTTGTATAAATAGGAGGGGTGGAGTATGTCCGTCGGGTTCATTCCGAAAGGGCCGGTGCTCCGTCTCGTAGGGGGCTAAAAAGAGAATAAATCTATACCAGTCATAAAGAAAAAATCAATACCAATAACAACGATATGAGCAACGAAGAACTGCTGAAGACAGTGAAGGAACGCGCCGAGAAATGGCTCGGTCCCGAATATGATGAAGAAACACGCAAGGAGGTCAAGGCCCTGCTTGACGATACGGACCCCACAAACCTCATCGAGGCGTTCTATAAGGACCTCGAGTTCGGCACCGGCGGTCTGCGCGGAATCATGGGCGCCGGTACAAACCGCATGAACATCTATACCGTCGGCGCCGCCACCCAGGGTCTGGCCAACTACCTTAAAGACTGCTTCAAGGAAGAGCCCCAGATCAGCGTCGCCATCGGTCACGACGTGCGCCACAACTCACGCCGTTTCGCCGAACTGGCCGCTGACATCTTCTCGGCCAACGGCATCAAGGTCTACCTCTTCGACGCGTGCCGTCCCACTCCGGAGGTATCTTACGCCATCCGTAAACTCGGCTGTCAGAGCGGCGTCATGGTGACCGCCAGCCACAACCCCAAGGAGTATAACGGCTACAAGGCATACTGGAGTGACGGTGCCCAGATGATCGCACCTCACGATGTCGAGACCATCGCATACGTGAACGCCATCAAGGGTATCGACCAGATCAAGTTCACCCCCAACAAGGACCTCATCCAGATCATCGGCAAGGATATCGACGAGCAGTACCTCAAGGATATCCACGGTCTGTCACTCAGCCCCGAGATAGACAAGAAGCATGCCGACATGAAGATTGTCTACACCCCGATTCACGGCACCGGCTCAATGCTGATGTACGACTCGCTCAAGCTCTGGGGCTTCGAGAACGTCATCCACGTTCCTGAGCAGGATGTTCAGAGCGGCGACTTCCCCACGGTCGTCTCTCCCAACCCGGAGAACCCCGAGGCCATGGCGATGGGTATCGCCAAGGCGAAGGAGACCGGCGCGAGCGTTGTCGTTGCCTCCGACCCGGACGCCGACCGTATCGGTCTGGTCGTTCGCGACAACGACGGCAACTACCAGCTCATCAACGGTAACCAGATCTGCATGATCTTCCTCTACTATCTGATTACCCGCAACGTAGAGCTCGGCCGCATCAATGGCAACGAATACTGCGTGAAGACCATCGTCACTACGGAGACCATCAAGCGCATAGCCGACCGCAACAACGTGAAGTGCTTTGACTGCTTCACCGGCTTCAAGTGGATCGCCGACGTTATGCGCAACATGGAGTCCACGGGCCGTTACCTTGGCGGCGGCGAAGAGAGCTACGGATTCCTGGCCGAGACATTCTGTCGCGACAAGGACTCAGTGTCGGCCATCTCGCTGATGTGTGAGATCGCAGCCTGGGCTGCCGAGAAGGGTATGACCCTCTACGACCTCGTTGTCGAGATCTATTCTGAATACGGCTTCAGCCGCGAGCGCGGTGTGAGCGTTGTCCGTCCGGGCAAGAGCGGCGCCGAGGAGATCGTGACTATGATGAAGAACTTCCGCGCCAATCCCCCGCAGACGCTGGGCGGCAGCAAGGTGACCATGATCAAGGACTATGCCGACCTGAACTGCAAGGAGCTCGTTTCGGGTGCGGTGACAAAGATGAACTTCCCCACGACGAGCAACGTGCTCCAGTTCTTCACCGAAGCGGGCGACAAGGTTTCTGTCCGTCCGTCGGGAACCGAGCCGAAGATCAAGTTCTATATCGAGGTGCGCGAAGACATGAAGTCAAAGGCTGACTACGAAGCAACCGTAGAAAAGGCCGAGAAGCACATCGATCAGATCCTTGCCGACCTCGGCGTGAAGTAACGTCACACGGTACCAAACCAGAATTTTCAAGTTTAGAATAAGAATAAGAAGAGGGGGAGGTTTATGCCTCCTCCTCTTTTTGACACCCCTAATGTGGGGGATACAGTTCCGATAAAGAAATACTTATGTCAAAAATATCATGGCGTCCCGGGACGATGATATATCCGCTCCCGGCAGTGCTGGTCAGCTGCGGCGACCGCCCGGAGAACTGGTCGATGCTGACCGTTGCCTGGACGGGCACCATCTGTTCGGACCCGGCTATGTGCTATATTTCCGTTAGGCCCGAGAGGGCATGTTATCCGCTGATAGCCGATAACATGGAGTTCACCATCAACCTCACCACGGCCGAGATGGCCCGCGCGACAGACTGGGCCGGCGTGCGCTCGACAAGGGACTACAATAAGTGGAAGGAAACGGGCCTCACGCCCCTTCCGGGCGAGAAGGTGAAGTCGCCGACCATCGAGCAGAGTCCCATATCGATAGAGTGTAAGGTGAAGGAGATTGTGCGTCTCGGCTCGCACGATATGTTTATCGCCGAGGTGCTCAACGTCCGTGCCGACTCACGGTATATCGACCCTGAAACAGGACGTTTCATGCTTGAGAAATCAGGCCTGATGGCCTACAGCCACGGCTTCTATTACGAGCTCGGCGAGATGATAGGCCGCTTCGGGTTCTCTGTCAAGAAAAAGTAATGTGAAATGAACGATATAGAAAGATTGGGCGAGATACTTAAGCTCGCCGCGACATACTGCACCATTGTGCAGAATCCGGAGGTGGATGAGAGATCGGAGTTTATCCGTGAGCTACTCATCACCCTTTCGCGCATATACTCCGAGTTCCTCTCCTTCAAGCCCGAAACGGACGAGGACGAGGACTATGCCCTCGAAGGCGGAATGGGTGTGTACTTTCAAGAGCACGCCGACGAGGAGCTGTATAACTACGTTCGCTCTCAGATGGAGCAGATAATGTCTCCCGACGACACATTCCTTGAGACCTTCGAGGAGGATATGAAATATAGCGAGACGCCGATAGGCGCGACCATCTCCGAGTCGCTTGCCGACATCTTCCAGCCGCTGTATAATTTTGCCGAAGAGGCGCGCCTCAGCGAGGGCGTTAACCTGAAGGAAGCCTATCTGCAGTGTCGCGAGGAGTTTATGGAATACTGGTCGCAGACGTTGGTCAACGTCCTGCGTCCCCTCAACAGTCTCCTGAATCGATAAGGGTATGTCGAAAGCGAAGTTGAAGAAGGCATTGGGCGGACTCGAGAAGGAGCAGTTGATAGAGACGATGCTCGAGCTTTACGACGCACGCAAGGATGCGAAAGACTGGCTGGAGTTCTGGCTCGATCCGGATCCTAAGAAGGCGTGCGAGAAAGCGAAGGCTGCGGTCCACCGCGTGTTTTATGCCGGAACGGACAATGTGCGGCGACGTCCGTCGCTGACCAACCTCAACAAGATAGTCAAAGACTTCATCACGGTCTGTTATGACCGTGACGAAGTCGCAGATTTCCTCATCTATGTCGCCGAGACTGAGACGGAGTGGCTCGAAGGTCGCTACCGCCGCATCTCCTATCGGTCCTCGCTGAAGAAGAACATAGACACGGCGGTGTTATACTGTGAGAACAACTTCCCAGAGGGACGTTTCAACCTCCGCCTCGACAAGCTCAAAGAGCGGGCCAACGCCCTCTACGTCTACGCCGGCGGCTTCTGACGGAAGAGTACCCTCAATCATGTAGCACAGGCTTCCAGCCATTGGTGTTAACT
>CAZUAK010000089.1:0-8602 GCA_964618395.1 uncultured Sangeribacter sp. | reverse complement strand
GAGGGAGAAACACCATACGACCATAAGAGTCACCCCTATGTGTTCAAGGCCTATCCTTTCATTGACGGTGAGATTCACTCATTTGTGGCCGATGTTATCGACCAGCAGCGTTATACCAACCGACTGATCACCCTTTATGACTGGATAATGAAAAGTTCGGCTAAAGGCGTTCTCATGTTCCCCGAGGGGAGCGAGCCTGAAGGTATGAGCATGGAGGACATAGCCGACGAGTGGAGCCGGGCTAATGGTGTGATATTTTTCAAACCTAAACCGGGCTCACCGATACCGCAACAGTTGGCACAGAATTGTACCAACATAGGCATAGTTGAACTTCTGAACCTACAGCTGAAGTTCTTTGAGGAGATTTCGGGCATCAACGGAGCTCTACAAGGTAAGCCCGGTTTCTCCGGAACAAGCGCGGCGAAATACAACCAGGAGACGCAGAACGCTACCCTGTCTCTTTTAGACACCTTGGAGTCCTTCTCCTCGTTCGTCAAGGCCGGCGCGTATAAAGACGTGAAGAATATCCAGCAGTTCTATGACGACAAGCGGATAGCTAACATTGTCGGGAAGTCCGGAATAGTCCTGGAGGATAGTCCGAACAAGATCAAGAATGTCATGTTCGACCTGTCAATCATAGAAAGTACCTCCACACCGGCCTACCGTCAAATGGCAAATGAGATACTCATGCAGCTATGGCAGGCACAGGCGATCAGCACAGAGCAGCTTCTTGAGTACGGCGACTTCCCGTTTGCAGACAACCTACTTCAAGGGTTACAGAGTCAAAAAGAGCAGCTCGAACAGGGTCAACAGCCCGATGGTTTAGCACCAGAGGTAATGGCGCAGGCGCAACAAGGCGCAAACATGGAGGCGGTCAATCAGGCATACGGAGCTCTCAGAGCATAAGCCAAGGATAAAGAAAAGACGCGCGTCTTAGCGGACACGCGTCTTTTTTCATGGGGTTGCGTTTACACACCAAACCAGCGATAGTATTGTTCTACCTTTAGTTTTTTGTCGTAGTCTGAGAGAGCGTTGGAGCCATCTGCATGAGGAGTGAAGTAGAACGACTCGAGGTCAGCGTCTCTCGTGGAGGCTTTGTTTGGAATGTAGCCCTTGCGTTTGAGCAGGCGAAAGTTCTTACGGTCCATGATGAGTAGCGACCGACCTGTTCCCGGGAGGACATAATGTCTCTTGTTGGTTTGTTTCCAGGCATTGTCAGCCTTGCGAATGGCCTCCTGAAGGCGAAGCCATGCGAAAAGTTTTTTGAAAGGGTTCATAAAAAGAAATTTGTATAAAAGGTTAATTACAGGGATGCTTCCGAGAGCACTTTATGGTGACGCCGAGTTTTCTGTTTTCGGGGAATAATCTTTGGTAGCTCCATTTCGAAGAAGCAAATGTGGAGGCCAATTGCTCGCGTCATCAGAAGGTCGTCATGTTTCCCTTTTATGGCGCCGAAGGAGCCGTTCTGTTTCTTTTCATATTCAAGGAACTCCGAGAGGCATCGTTCATCCCGCTCTACATAGAGGGCTTCACGCACAACCTTTATAAGGGTCGAAATTATCATCGGTTTAGTGCTGACGTTTGTGTGGAAACCGTATTTGACCGGTTTGCCCTCGACGATAGAGTCTTCGGGAGATGAACGAGAGTAGAGGTTAGGATAAACCCCTCCAAGTTGATTGAGTACGAATTGCGACTGGTCTCCGTCAACCTGGCGCTCCCGGTCATGAGTCTCAAGAGTGTTCGATTCTATTACAAGCAGCGCGTCATCGTAGAATGCGGCAATCTGTCCCGCCTTCCAGGCAAGAAGGTCTATATCAATGTGACCATACCATTGGGCCACTACCATGGGTTTACCGCCGTCGAGCATAAATAAACGGTCGAAGACTACAATAACAGACCAGTCCGCCTTATGAGAACGTCCACCAATATCTACCACTACAAGATAGCGGTTGGTCACAGTCTCGTCCGGATCAATCTCCGGCAGCGACCACACCCAGAATTCACCCTGACTGTCCTCGTGGAAACGGACTTCACGAAGAGCCTTGTCTCCGGTATCGTGATCAGCATAGACATCGCCGATAAGTTTAGGCGGTTTACAAGTCTTTCTAAGAGCCTCCACGCGATATCGGTCAAAGACCTTCGCGCCCGAATGAACAAACGCTTCAACATCATCAGTAGGATACTCGGCGGCCATGACCTCGTGAGAGTTTTTACCGGCACGTTCACCGATATACCACTTAATGCCCTGTAACGTAGCGCCCCTTTCCCAGAGCCACCATAGGTATCTGCCGGACTCCTCTCGTTTTGAAGCTACGTTAGGATTGTTGCGGTTCAGATATAACCGCTTCGCAAACTCGAAGATTTCGGAGTCAGGAATTTCAGCGGAATATAAATCAATATCAAACCACGAAATGAAAAGAGACTCAAACTGAGAAAGGCCGGCCTTGGCATTGTCGTACTCCTCCTGAAAGAAATTTCCCGTTCCGTTGGCTGTCGATTCATAGATAATCATGGTGTATGGACGCAGCAGAACACCCGAACAGGCGGAACGAACAACAGACTCCGGCGACTTCTTATCAGTAGGCGACCACAGACCGACCTCTGAGCAATGGACCAGCGAATAGGCATCACCACGCAAAGCATCCGGGGCCTCATAAGAAGCGATTGTTATTGTGCAGTCGCGTTGAGGAATCTGTTTATAGTCTCCAGACTGACCGACGTTAACCATCTTCGGTTCCTTATCTGAGTAAGAAGCACCCTGAGGATACATCATATCAAGTGGATAATATTTCAGCGCACGGTCATACATAGCCTTGATGGCAAAGGAGGTTTTCTTCGTCTGCGCAACAATAACAGAATTGAGCGACACCTTGTGTACAAGTTGAAGCCAGCACATATAAATCTGAGAACAGGTTGAGCCTCCCCACTGTCGAGCCTTTAGCAGCACCAGACGAATGGGTTTGCGGGCGAGCCTCATCTCTTCGAGCTTCTCTACGAAACGACGTTGGGGACGCGAGAGACGAAAAGGAATTTCTCCCTCGCCCGGTTCTTTGGACTGTATGGTAACAAAAGTAGCGGCCCAAAACGGGAAATCATGACGCGAACGTACACGTACAAAAGCATCTATTACCTTCAGTCGGTCCTCATCCGAATAATCCTTGACGACATATTGGGAGATGAAGGTATCAAGGTCACCAACCTCCGCAAGTTTCGAGACAAGAGGAACAGAAAACAACGTCACAGGCAACCATTGTTCGCGAATCGGGAAACCTTCGATAAGGACACGGCGCCTCTCCCCTACCGAGCCTAATCCGGTAATGGGATTGAACGGCGCATTATTGACAGATAAGCGCCGGTTATTTTCATTGATGATTGAATGAATCTCTTTTATATCTTCAGACGTAACCATGATAAAGCGAAATTAATAAGGCCAACTGAAAGTCCGGCAATATAGCCGTATAAATGAATAAGGGCGTTGACTTTCGGAAAGAAGAAGCCGAGCAGCAGGTACAGGCCAATACAGAAAAAAAAATAGAGTTTACGGCGGACTTCAAACGTTAACGAGCCGAGAAGGAAGAAACAGACACACGAAAGGCCCACGGTCGGTTCATCAGAAAGAGCCCACACTGGAACTGCAAACGAGGCTAAGAACGCGATGAATAATCTCCATAGGGAAACTTGATGAATAAACACAATCGAAAGCAGACACCAGGCGTTGAGTAGGGCGTGAAGAATCGAGGCATGAAAGAAGGGATAAAGGAAACGTGCAGGTAAAGAAGAACCGATAGAGACACCCACGAGCGACCAATCTCCACATCCAAAAAGTTCAACTAAGACAACAAGAAGAGCAATCACGAGCGACGCAGCTTTTGCAATTTTTTGGCATACCATGATTTTTTAGCTTTATAGACCATAATTCGCGCAGAAGAGGCGGAGAGATAGAACTTCGGAGCGGGCTGAAAAATAACCTCACGGACCAGCGAAGAAAGGGTACGGTGTGGATTAGTAGACTTGAGATGTGAAACCCTATCAAAGATTTCTTTGAACATTTCTCTTTTTGAAGGACGCATGTTCAAGTTGGTGGCACCCTTAAACATTTCGGCAATAACAACGACAGCACGATGATGACTCACCCAGAAACGGTGACAGGGTTGATTTACAATGTGGTTGAAGACATCTGCCATGCAGATGAATCGGACACGGGATATATATCTGTCATACTCGACCATAAGCGCGTCGATGCGTTCATCATAATATTCGATAATACTGCCTGACACCTTCGCCATAAAAGAATTGCTAAAAGAAACCGATGCAATATTAATCAATAAGCGAGTAAAAAGATATAACAGACAGAGAGGAAATAGGATATATATTTGCGGATAAAAAGAGTTCAAACGATTAAAACTCAAGAAAATGGCTGAGAATAACCCAGTTAAGAGCAAGCGCGACTTGACTATGGAGCGCATGAAGGCGAAATATCCGGACAAGACTTATGACGACGATGAGTCACTTTTCGGTCAAATTAATGACGATTATGACGAATATGACAAGCAGTTAGCGACCAGTCAGGAGCATGAGAAGGCGTTTTCTGATATGTTCTATCAGAACCCCAAGGCCGCTCGCCTTATGATGGAGTGGAAAGATGGCAAGGATCCGGTCGCCTCGCTTGTTCGTATCTACGGCAAAGAAGACATCTTAGGAGCAATAGACGACCCCGAGAAGTTAGCCGCCATCGAAGAGGCCAATAAAGAGTTTGCTGAGAAGCTGGCAAAGAGTGATGAGTACGAAGCCCAATACAACAAGAACTTTCCTGAGAGTGCGCAGGCGGTAGACGCATGGGCCGAACAGAACGGCATCAGCGACGAGACGGTGAACGAAATCGGAGAGACACTTGCTCAGATATGCGGAGACTTCATCCTCGGCAAGTTCACACCCGAGACCTTCGAGATGATAATGAAGGCCAAGAACTATGACACGGACGTCGAACAGGCGCAGGCAGAGGGAGAGGTTGCGGGACGCAACGCCAAGATAGAGGAAAAACTCCGCAAAGGCAAGCAGGGAGACGGCACAGTGGCCCTGGATGGGAAAAGCGGTGGTCTCGGAAGACAGCCTAAGACAGATTTGGGTGCACTGAGTCGTGCCGACGGCCAAAGCATTTTTGAGCGTGGAGGAGAAAAGCGAATCAGCAGACGATAAGGTAGAAGACAACTTTATAAATAACCAAATTAAAAACAGAGATGAAAGGAGCATTGAAGAAAACAGGCGGTTTTCTGTGGAGTCTTGCCCTGTGGGTTCTCGCCCTCGTTTTGGGCGCATCCTCGGGAGTTATGATGGCAGCAGCAGCTGACCTGCCCGATGCGGGAAAGACGGCTTCAGGAGCCGACGGGACCGGTGGCACCGGCGGTATCGCCACCGAGACGCAGGGTCGAGAGGACGGAGACCCTGAGTTCTACTCAAAAGAAATTGATGACCGTATCATCAAGATCCGTCCGATGGCGACTCCCATAGACCAGATAAGCCGTTATGCAAAGGCGGAATCAAGCGGTAGTTTCGAGGTCAAGTACTACAGCGTCGGTACACGTCCCATCAAGTGCAGTCTCACCGCTGCGGTCGCCAAGCAGACAAGCGGCGCGAGCGTTCAGCTTGTAGTGGACGATCCGACCATGTTCACACTTGACGACACTATCAGAGTCGTGGGCGTGAAAGGTGTGTATGAGGAAAACGGTTCGAAGTACGATGAGGACAGCGACAACGTTCCCGACCTCGTTCTGTGCGTTTGCGAAAAAAATGACTCGACCAATAACCCGACAGTTTATGCAGTTAACGGAGAATGGAACACTACGACCAAACAGGCTGACCGTGTGCCCGCCATCCCGGCAGGCACAACCCTTGTAAGAATGGGCAAAGCCTGCGGTGAGCTCGACGTGCAGACCGGTCGTTTCAACAACATTCCCATGCCCGAGACGCAGTATTGTCAGAACTTCATGATCCAGATTGAAGAATCCACGTTCAACAAGCTGGCAAAAAAAGAAGTCAACTGGACATTCTCGGACCTTGAGGAAGACGGTATCTATGACATGCGACTGGCCATGGAGAACACTTTCCTCTTTGGTGTTAAGCGCAAGATTAAACACACCTCCAAAGACAATATGCTGACATGGTTCACCGGTGGCATCTGGTGGATGGCCGGCAAGGATCTTGAAGTGGGTCACTGGGACGAGACCAAGAAACGCGCCGTCATCTCTGACGACGATCTCGTGGACATCGCCAAGGAACTGTTTGTCGGCACCGGTATCGGCAACAAGCGCAAAATCCTTTTCTGCGGAAGCGACATGCTGGCCGCCCTGTCAAAGATCGAGAGCGAGAAGTTCCGCCTCAAAGACACCGTCGAAGTATGGAACCTCAAATTCAAATCGTGGGATACAGACTTCGGTGAAGTGCTGGCCATTCATCACGAGCTGTTTGACATCAACGGCATGAAGGACTGCGGTTTCGCACTCGACCCCGAGTATCTGAACAAGCGCACACACCTTTCATGGGGCCGCAATCTTCTTGACATGAAGAAAGTCGGAGTCCGTAACACTCAGGCAGTAGTCATTCAGGAGGTAAGCTGTCTGTATCTTCGCTACGGCAAGGCACACGCACGCATGAGACTCGCTCAGGCGCCTGTAACTACCGAGGGCGGTGAGAATCAGAACGGTTAAGGTTAGTTTGGTAACGGGAGCGGAGCTGATTTAACCCGCCGCTTCGCTAAGCGGGCACGCGACAGAGAAGACGGAGGGTGGGTTCTCCGCTCCCAATTTTTACAAAAGACGATGAAAAAATACAAGGCAAACACGACTATTAGCGTCTCGGTAAGCCTTCCCAAAGGAGGGTCAACGCGAGTTTCTTTCTCGGCATTGTCAGACGGTTCGAGTGTGTTCTACACAGGTGACAAAGAGATTCAGTGGGCCCTGGAACATCACTATAAATATGGAAAACTGTTCCGACTCGAAGAAGAGATTCCTGACACCAAACAGAAGGTACGGACAATCAAATGTTCTACATCCGACACACAAACAATCGGCACTCCAATACTGAACTCTGAGGAGGATAATATAGAAAACCCTGCAGAGAAGGAAGAGCCGAAACTGAAGGAGGTGAAAGTCACGGATCTTGAAGACGCCAAGGACTACCTGGCAGAAAACTTCGGAGTCGTACGCACCAAGTTGAAGAAAGAGGAGACTATCAAAGAGACGGCTCTGGCGTACGGAATAACGTTTAGTTTTGTTTAAGGGGAATGGTTTTTTCGGCTGAGGAAATGGCGCGCGAGGTGCGGGTGGCCATCGATATGAACCGGACGGATGAGGCGCTTTCGGGTCTGGGCGATGAGGAGACGCTGCAGCTCGATGAGGTTATCGGCTCGAAGCTGTGCGACGCGGTGAGGCTGGTGGTCTCGGAGGCGCCGGCGCGGCTGCTTGAGAGCGGTCACGATTTCGGGGAGCGCGATGCGTTCATCGGCGATGACGGCAAGGGGTTCGTTATCCTTCCGCGCGATTTTCTGCGGCTGGTGTCGTTCCGGATGAGCGACTGGAGGCGGACGGTTTTCGAGGCCATCAAGGACCGTGACCCTGAGTATGCGAGGCAGTCTTCCCGGTGGAAGGGCGTGTGCGGGAATCCGGAGAGGCCGGTGGTGGCCGTAGTGAGGCGCAACGAGGGGCTCGTGCTGGAGTTCTATTCTTGTGCGGATGCTGAGGCCACGGTCACTCAGGCGACCTATATCCCCGAGCCGAGGATTGACGCCGGGGGCGGGATAGACATTCCGCGGCTTTGTTATCGGGCGGCGGTCTACCGGGCGGCGGCACTGACGCTTGCGGGTTTCGGGGATCAGTTGGCGACGACTATGCTGGAAATGAGTAAATCTTTTATCCAATGAGTTTAAAGGACACAGATATACAGGGTGGGCTGAGCGTCAGCCGCAACGTCAATGTGGGCCATAACGCCACGGTGGGCGGTTCGGTCCTTGTGGGCCATAACGTGAAGGTGGAGGGGTGGCTGGACGCGCCTAACCTCAAGGGGCCGCTGAAGGGTCTGTTCTCTTCCGAGGCGTCGCTGAACGCGGCTTATCCTCGGCCCAAGGCGGGGTGGTACGCCCTTGTTGGCGACACGCTTCCGGCGGAGGTGTGGGGCGTCGAGGACGGGAAATGGACGGCCACGGGCAAGACGGCGGGCGAGCCGAATGTTTATCTGGACGAGCTTCAGGAGGAGGTCGGACGCAACGCTGACGACATCGAGAGGCTGAAGGCTGAGAGCGAGGAGTTAGGCGTGAAGCTCGACGCGCAGGGCGAAGAACTCGCATTGGCGCGGAGCGTGGCCGAGGTGGCGAAGAATCTGGCGGTTAACGCCCAGAAGGGGGCGGACTCTGCCCAAGAGACGGCTGACACGGCGAACGCCACGGCAGACGAGGCCCTCTATAAGGCCAGGAACCTGGAGAACAAGCTGGGGAAAGGGAACGGAATCGCGACTCTCGACGCGGTCGGGCAGCTTAGCGAGGGTCAGTTGGGGCGGTATGTCATCGCTTTCGATGAGGTTATCGACGAGGCGCCTTCGCCGCTCACCTTCG
>CAZUAK010000088.1:0-8604 GCA_964618395.1 uncultured Sangeribacter sp. | reverse complement strand
CGACGATGGCGATGGCATTGGCGGCCACGGTGGTGAACAGGAAGGCGATGAGGATAACGACAATCCAGGCGATGGCGGCCTGCCAGAAAGTGTGGATGACGCCGAGCCAGAAGAAGCCGAGGACGGCGACGAGCGCAACGAAGATGAAGTAGGCGATGTGCTTCATCGAGATGTCGGTCTGCCAGCGGACGGGTTTGGCGGCTGTCGAAGCGCCTTTCAGTTCGCGGCCGGCGAGTCCGACGGCCTGCCGGATGATGGGCCACGATTTGATGATTCCGATAACACCGGCCATGGCGATGCCGCCGATGCCGATGAGTCGGGCATAGTCCTTGAAGATGGCGTCGGGGCCGAGTGCGGCGATGGTCTCGTTGCCGTAGGTTCCCATGACGGGGATGATTACCCACCAGACGAAGATCGATCCACCGAAGATGACGAAGGCATATTTGAGTCCGACGATATAACCCAGGCCGAGGACAGCGGCGCCGGTGTTGCACGAGGCGGCAAATTTGAATTTGGCGGCGAGGGTCTGGCCCCAGGCGTAGGCTTGGGTCGATACCGATTCGGCCCAGAAACCGAACGTGGCAACCAGGTAGTCGTAGACACCGCCGATGAGCGAGGCGATGACCAGCAGCTTGGCCTGGCCGCCCCCCGAGGTCTTGGACGTGGCGTTGCCGCTGGCAAGCACCTGGGTGGTGGCTGTGGCTTCGGGGAAGGGATATTTACCGTGCATGTCCTTGACGAAGTATTTGCGGAACGGGATGAAGAACAGGATTCCGAGAACACCGCCAAAGAGCGAGCTGAGGAAAATCTGGAAGAAGTCGATGGTGATTTCCTTGTAGGTCGACTGGAGGATAAAGAGTGCCGGCAGGGTGAAGATGGCACCGGCCACGATCACACCCGAGCAGGCGCCGATGGACTGGATGATGACATTCTGTCCGAGGGCGTTCTTCTTCTTGAGGGCGTTAGAGAGCCCGACGGCGATGATGGCGATCGGGATTGCGGCCTCGAAGACCTGTCCCACCTTAAGGCCAAGGTAGGCGGCCGCGGCCGAGAAGATGATGGCCATCACCAGGCCGGTGATGACCGAATAAGGCGTCACCTCCTTTTGGTCGTGGGCCGGATCGAGCACGGGGACATACTGCTCGTCGGCTCCCAACTCACGAAAGGCGTTCTCCGGCAGACCCGTGCCGGTCGTGATGTTGTCGTCTTGTTCTTGCATGGGGTTTATGATGTTAGTTTTGGTTTTTCAACCCGCGAATTTACAAAAAAATGTCAAAAGATTAAAAAAATCTTGCCTTTCGTTTCGCAATTTACTAAATTTGCGTGACATACACCCCGTTATACAGTCAGTCTCGAGTCATGATAAGTTCACCGGGTTCGCCAAACTTAAAATAATTTAACGTTTATCCTTAAATTTTTTTTTGATATAAACATTTTTTTTCTTAACTTTGGCGCACCGCTTAAAAACCCCGCTTCCAAAAAAACGGGGACCAAACCTGTAAGTACAGATCTTTAACAGAAAGTACAGAAAAATGAAAAACTCCTTACTCCTTGCCGGCGCGCTTCTGCTGACAGCCGGAACGATCTCAGCCAAGACTAACTACTATCCTGCATCGACTGACCTTACAGGCGACGGCATCGCCGTTTCCGGAAACGGCCGCTACGCGGTCATAACCGATTCGGAGATGAGCATGGGCTATCTCTGGGACGCCGCTGACCCCACTCAATACAAACTCGTGACCTCCGCTCTCTACGACAAGGTCAACATCATGGACATCTCTGACGAGGGCCGCATGGTAGGCGAGGTCTACCTCCCCGGCGGAAAATGGCGTCCGGCATACCGTGACGGCCTCGAGGGAGAGTGGGTGATGCTCGACGTCGACCCCATGACGCTCAACACCGCTGACGCTAATTGCATATCGAACGACGGCAAGTACATCGCCGGGTACGCCATGGTTCAGGGCTCCGAAGAGGGCGACGGCCCGATGAAGGGTGCCTACTATCCCGTACAGTGGACCCTCAACGAGCAGGGCGGTTATGACATGAAGACCTTCTTCGACTTCGACACCTTCGGCCAGCAGGGCTTCCTGACCTACTGTCAGTCAAACGACGGACGCGTCATCGGCGGCATGATACACGCCGGCTGCTCTGACGCCTTCCTGCCGGCAATGATTTTCGACGGCAAGTTCGTCATGTTCGACACCGTCGACATCGAGATTGAGCCCTGGTACTACAAAGACCAGATCATGGGCTATGACGAGGTCTCGTATATCAACGGATTCAAGGACGACCGCTCGGACTACACCTTCACAGGCATGTTCAACGGCGTCGACAACTTCGGCAACCTCTACGGGGCTCGCACGACCGTGACCGACCTGACCGACGACGGCGGCGGTGTCCTCCACTACAATGCAGCCATCTACAACTACGAGACCGACACATGGACGTATGACGACGTCTTCAGCGCCTACTCCATCGGCTATGACCAGAAGGTCATCTTCGGCAACGGCGCCCGCATGATACTCAACGGCAAGACCGAAGACATCAAGCAGGGCCTCGACTTCGAGAGTGACAAGACTCTGACCGCCATCATGTCCATGTCTGACGACACCAAAGTCCTCGGCGGACTCTATGAGTGGTTCAACGAGGACATGGGGATGATCTACTACTACCCCTTCATGCTGACCCTCGACGAACCCCTGGTTGAAATCACCGGAGTCGAGCTCGTCGGCGACAGCCACGAGACGGCCATCATCCTTTCTCAGGGCCGCATCGACATCACAGGAAATGAAACCGGCACCGTTTACGATCTCAACGGACGCCTCATCGGTTCGGGCAAGACCATCAACGTGGCTCCCGGAACGTATGTTGTCCGTGCCGGAAACGACAGCCGCACAGTCATCATAAAGTAAACACAGAATGAAATATTCCCTTCTCTCATTATTGGTTCTGGCCGGCACTTCCATGTCGGCCCAGAACTTTTCTCTGGACATAACCGGAAGCAAGATGCCCGAGTGCGTCAAGGTCGAAGACCGCGACGGCCAGGAAGTCCCCAAGTCATGCTATAAGAACGGCACGACCACAGAGGGGTGGACCGTATGCCCCGTGGGGTCGGTGCGCGCCGCCTTCGTCTCGCCGTCACACTCTCACGACGGACTCCCGCAGGACAACCGCCTGACCATCGACCCGCTGCTCATCGAGCCGGGAGCGGTCCTGTCATGGGGCGCTCGCTCGGTGTACGCCGACTTCCCCGACACATATAAAATCACCGCTCAGGCGGAGGGTGAAGCTGATGTGACCACACTCTTCGAGGGTACGGCCGAAGACATCTTCACTCCGCACTGCGTGTCCCTGGAGAAGTTTGAAGGGAAAAAGACCGTCATCACGTTCATCTGCAACTCCGAGAACGGCTACCTGCTGGCCATCAAGGATATCTTTGTCGGCACACCGGCGGCTCCGCAGCTGACCGTCACCGACACCACCGTCCGCTTCCACGACAATTTCACCCCCTTCGCCCTGACCGGCTCGATGCTGAACACCGGCGCACCGGTGAAGCTCGCCGAGGCCGTCATCACGGCGGGCGACACGGAGGCCACCGTCGGCCTTGACAAGCTCGTCGGCACCGGAGAGACCTACGCTTACGAGTTCCCCACCGACATGGTGTTCAACGAGAAGACCGACTACGTCATCGACTTCAAGACAGCCTCCGGCGCCGTGGTCGCCACAGTCTCCGGCTCCGCCATGGTCTCCAACTTCGCCCGCACCCAGTTTATCGACGAGGGCACCGGAACATGGTGCAACTCCTGCCCCGAGGGCATACTCCACCTTCAGAAGCTCAACCGCCAGTATCCCGGCCAGCTCGCCATTGCCTGCACACACTTCGGCACCGATGCGCAGGATCCGTTTGTCAACAGCGAATATACCGAGGGTCTGAAGTTCTACGCAGTCCCCTACATGATGCTGAACCGCAACCGCGAGACCCAGGGCTCAACGTCACGTAACTTTGACCAGGAACTGTGGAGTCCGGTGGAGATGGGTCTGAAAGTGGAGAACAAGGACGACGGCGTCTATGTCTCGCTCATGAGCGCGAACGACGTCGACAACAGCTCTGACCGCTACCGCCTCGGCTACGTGATGACCTGCGACTACTATCAGACAGAGGCCGTCGCCCCGTACTATCAGAAGAACATCCTGACCCTTGTCACCTCTGAGGAGTACTACTTCCTCCCAGCCCTTATCCAGGCCCACCTGGTGAAGTTCCACCACATCAACGTCGCGGGCGAGGGATATTTCGACGGTATCGCCAAATCAATACCGGCCCTGATAAACGCCAATGAGCCCACCGAGTGCACTGTCCTGCAGCCTGATGTTCCGGTCGACGAGCATATCTCAAACCAGAAGCTCCACGTCTATATCCTCGACACCGAGACGGGCCTCATCAAAAACGCCGCCACCGTCAACCTCGACGGCTCACAGAACGGCTCACTCTCGAATGTCGTCGCTCCGGAAACCGAAGCCGTCTCGCTCACCCTTCGTGAAGGACGCGTCACAGTCAACGGCACCGACAAAGCCGAAATATCGTTCTACTCTACCGACGGCCGCCTCCTCAAGAGCGTGTCTTCCGTAAACTCGACCGAGCTACCCGCCGGCGTCAACGGCCCCGTCGTTGTCCGCGCAACGGCCGCCGAAGGGACCGCCGTAACCTTAATCCAGAACATCCGATGAAAATGAAATATCTGTTGACAATCGCCGCCATGGGCGTGGGTCTCTGCGCCGGGGCCCACACGGTCCTGCTGAGCGAAGATTTCAATGGGATCTATACCGAAAACTTCCCCGTGATGATAGAGGGGGACAGCCATCATCCGGCCCAGAACATCCAGGCCCTTTTCATGGACTATAACGGTGTGATGCAGCCTTGGCGCATGCTCAAGGATGTCTCTACCTCCTCTGACGGATACATCACCTCCCACTCTATCTACCAGCCGTCGGCCACCAGCAACGACTGGCTCTGCTCACGCGCCGTCGAGGTTCCCGCCGAAGGGTTCACACTCTCGTTCGACGCCCAGTCTATCGCATTCCACATCCCGGCGCGCGAGAGCAACCTGTGGGTGTATATCACCGAGAGCCCCGTCACCGACAAGGGGACCATACCCACGGGCGAGGCCACGTGGGTAATCGAGAACCTGCCGTTCGGCGACGATCCGGACACCTGTACCGGTGACTTCACGAACTATCAGTTCCCGCTCGACCGCTGGGCCGGCAAGACCATATACGTCAACTTCGCCAACCTCAACGACGACAAGGATTTCCTGGCCATAGACAATGTGGTCATCCAGAGGCTCGACCCGGCCGAAGTCCTCGTCACCGAGCTCCCGCTGACCCTTCACGGAGACAACACCCTGTCGGCCTCCATCCGCGGAACCATGGAGAGCGGCCTTCAGGACTGGACACTCACCGCCCGCTTCTCAAACGGCATGGAGTATAGCGAGAGCGGCGCGTCGCTGAGCGAAGGCGAAGAGAAGACATTTGAGATACCCTTCACCGTCGGTGCGGACGAGCGCCTCGCCTACACCCTCACCCTGAGCTCGGCCAACGCCGCCGACATCATTGTCGAGGGCATGGTCAAGGGTCTCTCCTTCATGCCCGTTCACCGCATCCTCATGGAGGAGGCCACCGGACTGTGGTGCGGCAACTGCCCGTTGGGCCAGTTCACCATCGAGTCGATGATGCATGACCCGGAGATGAACGACAAGGTTGTCCCCGTCTCGGTCCATGTCCCCTCGTCAAGCCACGCCAACTATCTTGTGGTCGAAGAATATGCCACACGCCTCGGCCTGACCGTAGCGCCGGCCCTTCGCCTGGACCGCGAGTTGAGGACCATGACATTCTCGCAGACCCACGACACAAAGTATGACCCCTCGGATCCTGAGTCTGTCGCCGGCTCCATCCGCGAACGTGCAGGGCGCCTGACCATCATGGGCCTCGACGTCACCGGCGAGTTCATCGTCACCGGCAACGACACGACGGGTATCCGCGCGAAAGCCATCGTCACCCCGGCCGTCACCTCCGATCCCGGCAGCGAATATGCCATCGGCTTCATCCTGACCGAGAACAACGTCTGGCTGGAGACCCATCCCTCATGGAC
This sequence comes from uncultured Sangeribacter sp., assembly GCA_964618395.1. Taxonomy (GTDB): domain Bacteria; phylum Bacteroidota; class Bacteroidia; order Bacteroidales; family Muribaculaceae; genus Lepagella. The sequence continues at coordinate 2,459 of CAZUAK010000088.1, read as the reverse complement.
TCAGCAGAACTATCTCGCCACCCACACCGAGCTGGGCGAGATAGGAGGCTGGACGGCTCTGCCCAAGATAGTCCCGAACGTCCGCCTCCAGGATGTCGCCCGCGCCATCTACGGCTATAACGGGCTCGACAACTCGCTCCCCACTGTCATCGAAGCCGACAAGGAATATACCTTCACCCGCGAGCTTGAGATTCCCAACACGCTCATACTGTCGAACAAGGGGACAGTTGACGCTCCCGCTGTCGTGGCGGCCAACTGCGCGTTGGTGGCCTTCGTCTTTGACCGCACTGACAACACTGTGGTCAACGCCGCCTACTACCCGATGACCGAGCAGACCGAGGAGCGCTTCACCACCGCCGACCTTCTCCAGTCCCTGGCTGTCAGCGAGCTCGTCCTCGACGGACCGGCAGACGCCCCGGTTGAGTACTACACCCTCGACGGCCTCCGCGCCGAACACCCCGTTCACGGACGCCTCTACATCAAGAGACAGGGTGCGCAAACGTCAAAAATCATTTTCTAACCTTCAATATTGTTCTTGCTATGAGAAAATTTACTTTGCTTAGCGCAGGACTGCTGTCACTCTGCTTCTCGGCCTTCGCCGCTCCGGTAGATGACGTCACAGTCAACATCTCTCCTGATCCGACGGCTCAGTATGAGACTCTGCCCATGGAGTACACACTGACCTTCGAGGGTGTGACTGACCTGGCCAAGGCATCGGCCATCGCCTCCAACCCGGTGAAGATCACCGCTCCCTCGGGAACGGCCCAGCAGCTGACCGCTACCATCAGCGGAAACCAGGTTGTCCTGAAAGTGCCCGCAACCACCGCCATGCCCCTTGACGAGGCCGGCGAATATACGGTTCTGCTCCAGCCCGACAAGTACAAATGGACAAACGCCGACGGTGAGAAAGTCACCAACGTATCTCGCACCTGGACATACAACGTGACCGGCAACGGTGGCGGCGGTGACGAGGACAACTCCGTGAAGTATGACCTTCAGGTTTCGTTCTCACCGAAAATCCAGCCGGAGTTTGACGCTTCGCAAAGAAAGCTCGAAAGCCTTCAGATAATCGTGAACACAGGTGAGGTTCAGCCCCTTGAGAATGCTACCGTGAGCATTCAGGGACCCGGCTATTACATGATCGGCAACCTCGACTTCGCCATGGGCAACGCCACCACCACATGGCTTAAGACCGAACTGCCCGCCGGACCGCGTTATAACGGCACCTACACACTGACCATCGCCAAGGGCAGCTTCGGTACTCCCGCATGGATCGAGAATCCCGAGACCGGCCGCACTAACGATGAGATCAAGGTTGAGTTTGAGGTTATCGGCGCTCTCCCCGCTTCAGAAATGACCGTTGACACCTCAATAGGCATCTTCTACAACCCCGCCCTCAACACCAAGGTCGAGAACCTCAGAGACCTCACCCTGACCTTCTCCGAGCCCGTAGTATATGACGAAAATGCGACTATCAGCGTAGGCCAGCTTCCCGACCTCGCCATGACCGCATATCAGGATTACGGTACAGCCAAGTTCATCCGTATCTCCGACACCGAGGTGGGCGTTGAGTTCGAAAAGAACATCAATGTCTTCGGCGGCGTTATCCTCCGCATTCCCGAGGGCTTCTTCCACACAGCCGACTTCGATGCAGACAACCACACCGGAAAATGCAATCCGGCCCAGAACCCTGAATGGGTTGTCAGCCCGAAGGTAGTGTACGTACAGGTTGTGAAGACTGAACCTGCCAACGAAGCCATCCTCGATGAAATCCCCACCGGCTATCAGATAGTCATCTTCACCGACAACAACGACGAGGTTGCCTCCATGACCTTCTCTATGATCCGCTATGCACTCGGTGACGAACTGGCCGCTCCCAAGACCATCCTCGACGAGGTTACATCTGACGAAAGAACCGCCGACACCGACGTTATCTGCTGGACCAACAACGGCGAACCCATCGTTCTGAGCGAGGGCTACTACTACGAGATCGTCTTCAACCTCTTCAACAAGGCTGAAATCAACATCGGCGACGGCATCATCAGCATCAACGGCTCAGCCCTGACCGCTGTTGAAGAAGTCGGCACCGACGCCGAGGGCAAGACCATCTACAGCATCCAGGGTACTTCAGTGAACGCCACCCTCGAGGAGCTGCCCGCAGGCATCTATATCGTAAACGGTAAGAAGATCATCGTTCGATAAACACATACACGCTAAATAGCTACGGAGGCTGAACCTTGCGGTTCGGCCTCCGTTTGTTTTTCGGCATGAACGCCTACTCATGTTCTGCGGTCGCGGCAGGCCGCGACCCTATGTTGTTTACTTAAGTCTTGTTTTTATACTTTCTTTCTTATAGGGATTTAAAAAAATTTCATCCCACGCAGATTCGGGTGGCTGAGCTGGCGCTCAGCCCTACCCTCGTGGCGCGGGATTGGAGGAGATTTTGCGCAGATTTTTTT
>CAZUAK010000087.1:5061-8848 GCA_964618395.1 uncultured Sangeribacter sp. | reverse complement strand
TAAGACCTCGTTTCAAAAAAAGACAGTGTCTTACTCAACTGCTTCTTTCTCTACTGCGCCTCTCACTACAGTGCCTTACTCCACGGTCACCGACTTGGCAAGGTTGCGCGGCATATCCACGTTCTTGCCTTTGTTGATGGCTATATAATATGAAAGGAGCTGCAGGGGGATGGAGGTGATGATGGGTGTCAGGCACTCCGGCACCTCCGGAATCTCGAGAACATGGTCGGCCATCTTGGAGATCTCCGTGTCGCCGCGCGTCACGATGGCGATGACCGAGCCGTGGCGTGCCTTCACCTGCTGCACGTTGTTGACGATCTTCTCATAGAGGTGGTCGTTGGGCGCGATGATGACACTGGGCATCTCGGCGTCGATGAGGGCGATGGGGCCGTGTTTCATCTCGGCAGCCGGATAACCCTCGGCGTGGATGTACGAAATCTCCTTGAGCTTCAGCGCACCCTCGAGTGCAACCGGGTAGCTGTAGCCGCGGCCGAGATAGAGGAAGTTGCGCGCGTAGGTGTAGATAAGAGACAGGTGTTTGATCTTCTCATTGAGCTTCAGTGTCTCTTCCACGAGATCGGGAATGCGGGTTATCCACTCCCCTATCTTGACCTCGTCCTCCTCGCTGAGGTTTCCGCGAAGACGGCCTACGGCGAGGGCGATAAGTGTCAGCACCATCACCTGGCCGGTGAAGGCCTTTGTGGAGGCGACACCGATTTCGGGACCTACATGGATATATGTGCCGCTGTGGGTCTCGCGCGGAATCGAGGATCCGACGACGTTGCTGATGCCGTAAACGAAGGCACCCATCTTGCGGGCAATCTGAATGGCCGCGAGCGTATCGGCGGTCTCGCCGCTCTGAGAGATGGCGATGACGATGTCGCGGTCGTCAAGCACCGGGTTGGAGTAACGGAACTCACTGGCATACTCGACCTCGACGGGTATGCGGGCCATATCCTGGAGCAGATACTTGCCGAGCAGGGCGGCGTGCCATGACGTTCCGCAGGCCACGATGACGATGCGCTTTGCCTTCTGGAACCTCTCTTTATTGTCGCTCACGCCGTTGATGCGGATAAACTTTCCGTTGTCTACCACGCGGCCGCGGATACAGTCGCGCAGTGTGTTGGGCTGCTCGAAAATCTCTTTGAGCATGAAGTGCGGGTAGCCCCCTTTCTCAAGCTGAGAGATTGACATCTGCAACTCGGTGATGTTGACATCGGCCTCCTCGTTTTCGAGAGTAACGAGCTTGAGGGGTTCACCCCTGCGGATGATGGCAATCTCCTCATCCTTGACATAGACCACATTCTGGGTATATTCTACGATGGGGGTGGCGTCAGATGCGAGGAAGAATTCGTCGTTGCCGATACCGATGACCAGCGGCGAGCTCTTTCGGGCGGCGATGATCTGGTCGGGGTTATCTTTTTCGATGACAGCGATGGCGTAAGCGCCGATGACCTCCTTGAGGGCCTGACGCACAGCGTCGAGCAGCGAGCAGTCGTTTTTGAGGCGGATATACTCGATGAGCTGGACGAGGACTTCGGTGTCAGTGTCACTGTGGAACGTGCAGCCGTGTTCGATGAGGGCATCCTTAAGCACCTTATAATTTTCGATGGTGCCGTTGTGGACCAGGGCGATGCGGCCATCCTCGCTATAGTGAGGGTGGGCGTTGTGGTCGGAAGGCTCGCCGTGGGTGGCCCAGCGGGTGTGGGCGATGCCGACTTTGGCGTCCAGCTTCTTGTCCTTGCAGTATTCTTCGAGATTGGAAACCTTTCCGCAGGCTTTATATAAATTTAACGAGCCGTCGGGCGCTCCGAGGGCCACGCCGGCACTGTCATATCCGCGATATTCGAGTCTGTGAAGACCTTTGATAAGTATGTCGTAGACGTTTCCATCTCCGATATAGCCTACAATTCCACACATGTTATTGCAAAAAATCAGGTTGGTTAGTTGAGAGATATACGTATCAGAATCTTAAAAATCGATAATTAACCGAACTACAGAATGAAGGAAACTGGCCGACCGAGATTAAGCCTACTGATACATGTTTGGTTATAATACGTACAAAATTAGTAAAAATTGCACTAATTTCCAAATTATCATACCTATAATTCAAAAAATCAATGCAAATATCCTTTTTGAAATTCAAAAAATCAATTTCCATTGGTCAGCCACCGACAATTGACCGGCGACTAAGACTCCGTTTCAAAAAAAACAGGGTCTAAAAAACGAATCGCCATCCGGGCGGACAGCGATTCTATATGTTAGCGCAAGATTGAAAAAGCGAGTTCTTCGGATTGTGATTCCTCCGAGCCATCCTTCACGGCGAAGGCGCAGCGGGGAGTCTTCCGGACTCAAATATCAGTGACGCTGCGGAGAGAAGCACGGGCGTTATAGGATTTCGTTCCCGGTTCAAGTCTCGAGTTTCTCTCAGGTATTAGATTTTAAAGATAGAGGTCAGTGCAATTCCCACTTAGATTCTCATGGTTCCTCACCCTGAGCCCCTCTCCGCGGCGTCTGCATCGTCGCTTCACAGCGATATGCTTTCACGATGTCAGTGTCAGTTTTTCAGTATTATATTCGGTTCCCTTTCCCGTCGGTGCCGGAGCCTCTGTCCTTTTCCGACATCGCAAAATTAATACAACCCTTCTTCACTTCCAAATCTTTTTTAAAGCACAAATTCTGATATATCTCCCTTTAGTCATTATAATTTTAGCACTTTTCAAGTTTTTGCTCCTGTTTTAGTCTCTTTACACCTCCAAAAGTGTCATTTTGCTATTTTGACTCTCTCGTTCGTATTTATAATTATGTTTTTAAACATTTAAATCAAATCGTCTTTTTCTTGCTCTACTTCACTTCACAGCGTCTCATCTGTCCATGTAATAAAACCTACACTCCGTTCCAATAATAAAACCTACACTCCGTTCCCGGCGTTGTATCTATGAATCAATATCACAGTTTCACATTTCGCGGTATCGAAATATTACGTAAACAATTTCTCTTTATGCAAGGATACATATCAGTGGGGGTATTCATCGACGGCGGATATTATGCCAAGGTAAACCGTGCCCTCAAAGCAACCGAAAATTCAATCATACGGGTGAAGTCACTGTTCAACTTCATCACCACCCGCCTGGCACTCGACGATGACATCGCCCCCGGGGACTGTCAGATCACCGAGGCCCACTATTTCCGCGGACGTTTCCGGGTGAAGGAGGCATACGACAAACACCTATTATATAATGAACGCAAGTTTGAAGACTCGCTTATAGAAAACGATGTGGTCTTTCACTACAAGCACCTCCGCGAGGTTGAGCGCGACGGCGAGGTTCAGGTTATCGAAAAAGGCGTTGACGTATGGTTCGCTTTAGAGGCTTACGAACTCGCGGCCTTCCGCCGTTTTGACTATGTCGTGCTCATCACGGGCGACGCGGACCACGAGATGCTGGTGCGCAAGCTGAAGGCCATCAAGGTAAAGCCGGTGCTGTTGACCTGGAACCTGACCGACGTGGACGCCACCTCTCCCCTTCTGCGCGAGGAGGTCGGCCACCACTGGGAGCTTTCGGAGATTCTGGAGCAATATCCGCGTCTGAAGAAGGAGCTCCTCTATAAGCTCCGCGAACCGGCCATCACCCCCCTCGGCGAAAACTTCTGACGACGTACCTATATATTACACACGATTAACGACCTCCACATCCCACGTCGCTGCGGGTTTCCACGTCGCTGCGGGTTTGCAACCCGCAGCTTATGTACTTAATAGCGTGCGGGTTGCAAACCCGCACGGACGTAA
>CAZUAK010000087.1:0-4961 GCA_964618395.1 uncultured Sangeribacter sp. | reverse complement strand
ATAAAGACAGACCATTGTAAGATTACAATGGTCTGTCTTTATTGTTACAGGCTGTCGCCTGCTATTGGCAAATATATAGCCCGGGACGTTAGGCGAGGCGACGGATGATGTCACAGAGGAAGTCCCAGAACTTGGCTACGGAGGGGATGTTGGCCTTCTCACTCGGTGAGTGGATGTCCTTCAGAGTGGGACCGAAGCTGATCATGTCGAGGTTCGGCATCTTCTCCAGGAACAGACCGCACTCAAGGCCGGCGTGCAGGGCCTCAACGCGGGGCTTCTCGCCGAAGAGCTCTTCGTAGCTCTGCTCGGCTACCTTGAGCACCTTCGAGTCCGGATTCGGGGCCCAGCCTACGTAGGTGTCGTCGAAGACAACGTCATAACCAATCATGGTGAAGAGGGCCTTCACGCGATCGGCGATCTCGTCACGACGGCTGTCAACCGACGAACGCTGGTGAACTGTCACTGTCACCGTCTGAGCAGCCTTGTCACATTTGATGCTCGCAAGGTTGCACGAGGTCTCTATCAGACCCGGAACAGCGTTCGACATTCCCTGAACTCCGTTGGGGCAGCAGAAGACAGCTGAGATGAGACGGTCTGACTCACCCTTGTCCCAAACCATGTCGCGGGCCTCGGCCTCCTTAGCCTCGACCACAAAGTCCTCACCCTCGGCGAGCTTGAACTCTTCGACGAGGACGTTGCGGAACTCAGCAGCCATGCGGTCGAAGTCCGCAGCCTTCTCGGCCGGTATGCCGACGATTGCGCGGGCCTCGCGCGGTATGGCGTTTGCCAGACCGCCGCCGTCGATGTCTGCCAGATAAACCGGGAAGAGCCTGTTCATCTCCCAGAGGAAACGGCAGAGCTGCTGGTTGGCGTTTGCGCGGCCCAGGCCAATCTCCATTCCGGAGTGGCCACCCTTGAAGTGGTCGATGTGGAACTCTCTCCACGCCAGACCCTCACGGGCACCTTCGAGAACATACGAGCGGGTGGCGAGGGTCACCTTGCCGCCGGCGCAGCCGATTACGAGCTGACCGTGTTCCTCACTGTCGAGGTTCAGCAGGATGTCGCCCTCTACAAAACCGGGTTCGAGGCCGTTGGCGCCGATGAGGCCCTGCTCCTCGTCTACGGTGAAGAGGACAGAGAGTGGTCCGTGAACGAGCTTGTCGTCAAGCAGCACGGCCATGCCGGCAGCGCAGCCCATGCCGTTGTCGGCGCCCAGCGTAGTGCCGTCAGCCTTCACCCAGTCACCGTCCACGATAGTGGTGATGGGGTCGTTGAGGAAGTCATGCACCTTGTCGCCGCGCTTCTCGGCCACCATGTCCTGGTGACCCTGAAGGATGATGGCCGGTGCGTTCTCATGACCCGGAGTGGCCGGTTTTGTCATGACCACGTTGCCGACTTTGTCAGTCTTTACGGGGATGTTGTGGCGGGTAGCCCAGTCCACCAGGAAGGCCTTCATCTTGTCGAGATGATGCGTGGGACGGGGAACTTTGGTTATTTCATCGAAACATTCCCAGAGGAGTTTCGGCTGAAGATCGGTGATTTTCATTTTTTAGATTTTTCGGTAGTTGTTTTTTTCGTGTCGGCCGGGGCCTTGGCGGGTGCCTTCTGAGCCTCGGCCGCCTTGTATTTCTTATAGGCGTTGGCCATCTTTGTGTGGTATCCGCGCTTGGCATATCCCGCGCCGTTATACTTGCGGGCGAAGGCGGCCCAGTTCTTGGCCTTCAGGTCGGGGAGCATGCCGGAGTTGGTGATGAAGGCGGCGAACAGCTCGAGCTGTTCGAGTTCGGAGTACGAACAGAGTCTGACAAACTCCTCGATAGTCTTGCAGCCGCACATCTTATAATTGAAGCCTCCTATCTGGAACATGCCCCAGAAGGTGCCCATGTCGGCGGCGTTGGCATTCTGCCGGCGGGCATTCACGAGCTGCGTCCACTCCTGGTGGGCATAACCTTTAAGTCCCGGGGGGACCTTGGCATCCTTTGCGCCGGACTTGTCTGTCACCTTTGAGCGCATGCGCGTATACATGGCGCGGTCGAAGTTGATGACCGGGACGCCGGGGGCCCAGAAGCCCTTCATCTGCGCGCCGGCCTCGATGCTGACCACGGCCTTGATGGCCGCTATCTCGACGCCGAGTTCATCGGCCACGATTTTAAAATCCTCTTCAGTCAATCCGCTGTATCGCGATTCGGCGTCGGCGGCCGGCACAGAGTCCACCCGGACTTCTACCGGAGCACCGCTGGCGTCGCCTTTAGGCTGAGTGGGAGTCGTGCAGGCGGCGGCCATCACAGCCGCCCCTGCAAGACTTAAGATTATTGTCGGCAGATACCGACGCATCATGCCTCGGCTACTTTTTCAAGCGTACGGCAGAGATGACGCCAGAACTTCTCTACAGTCGGGATGTTGAGCTGCTCGTCGGGAGAGTGCACACCGGTCATGGTCGGACCGAAGCTGACCATGTCCATGTGGGGATACTTGTCGAGGAACAGGCCGCACTCGAGACCCGCATGGATGGCCTTGATGGCGGGTTTCACTCCGAAGAGCTCTTCATAGGCGTCGGCGGAGATGTGCATGATCTTGGAGTCCATGTTGGGGGCCCAGCCGGGATAGCCGTCAGAGTGGCTCACCTCGGCGCCGGCGAGCTGGAAGTGTGCCTCAACCTGACCGGCGATGTCGCGCTTGCGGCTCTCGACAGAGGAGCGCTGAGAAGTGGTGACCTTGATCTTGTCGTCTTCAATCATCTTGACGGCGGCGAGGTTGGTAGAGGTCTCAACGAGGCCTTCGAGGTCGTGGCTCATCGAGAACACGCCGTGAGGCGCGCTGTAGAGCGCACGCACGAGACGCAGCGAGGTCTCGGAGTCGATGCAGTACTCGGGACGCTCTGCGGCCTCGATGACGAGGTTCATCGACGGTTCGATGCCTTTGTATTCGTTGCGGATCTCCTCGGCATATTTCTTGAGGGCCTTCTTGACAGCCTCGGCATGGTCGACGTGGATGCCGAAGACAGCGTGGGCCTCGCGCGGGATGGCGTTGCGGAGGTTGCCGCCGTCGAAACTGCACACCTCGATGTTCCAGCGCTGCGAGCACTCCCAGATGAAGCGTGCTATGACCTTGTTGGCGTTTGCGCGGCCAAGGTGGATGTCACCGCCTGAGTGTCCGCCGAGAAGTCCGCTGACGCTTACCTTCAGATAGGAGAAGTTCTCGGGCGAGAGGCTGCGGCGATAGCTGAAGATGGCGGTGGTGTCGATGCCGCCGGCACAGCCTACGAAGATTTCACCGTCGTCCTCAGAGTCGAGGTTGATGAGGATATCACCCTTGAGCATGTCCTTGCCGAGGTTGATGGCGCCTTCAAGGCCGATCTCCTCGTTGATGGTGAACAGGGCCTCGAGGGGACCGTGAACAAGGCTCTTGTCAACGAGCACGGCGAGGGCGGCGGCCATGCCGATGCCGTTGTCGGCGCCGAGCGTGGTGCCCTTGGCCTTCACCCAGTCTCCGTCGATGTATGTCTGGATGGGATCCTTCATGAAGTCGTGCTCGATGTTGGAGTTCTTCTCACACACCATGTCCATGTGGGCCTGAAGGACCACTGTCGGCGCGTTCTCGTGGCCGGCTGACGCGGGCTTCGACATCACGACGTTTCCACACTTGTCGGTGCGAGCCTCGATTCCGTGCTTGGCGGCGAAGTCGAGAAGGTACTGACGGATCTGCTCCTCGTGGGTCGAGGGACGGGGAACTTTGGTGATTTCGTCGAAAATCTGCCAGATAAGTTCGGGCTTAAGGTCTTTGATTTCCATTTTTCTATTTAAGGTTAATGTTGTTTTGTGCTTTTCACTCCCCCACTCTCCCTTTGCTTCTCACCCTTCTCCATATTCGGTCCAAAGGTAGCCATTTTTTGCGAGTTCCCCAAATTAATGAACCGTTTTAGGTATTTTTTTGCCTCTTTCCCGCATCGCGACGGTCCGACAGCGGAGAATGTCTTTCCTTAAAAAACCTAAAATTTATTCATATTCCCCTCTTTTATACATTGTCAGTTCCGAAAGATTGACTAATTTTGTTGCCTGTTTACGGACCGGGCACCGGAAGGCCTGACTGCCGGCGTCTCTCCCGCCCCGAAGGGCCCGAAAGACACCCCGGGCCGCAAGGCACGAGACAGGCAAAATCAAGCTATTCCATAAAAGGCAAAATCAAACTATACCATATAAAAAATAATGAAAAAAACTCTCAAAGCGGTTTTCGCCCTGCTTACCGTCCTGCTCATGGCGGGTACCGCAGCGTGCGCTCCCGACAACAGCAAGGACGCGGAGGCACCCTCTTCCAAACCCAAAACATCAGCTAAGGTCTCTAAAGAGAACCTTCCGAACTACCGATATGTAGACACGGACACCATCCTGGCCCACTACAATCTTGCAAAAGACTATAACGAAGAGATAAACCGCCTGCAGACAAAGATGGAGAGCGAGTACAAGCGTCATCAGTCATCTATCGGCCAGCTCGCAAACACCATGCAGACAAAGATGCAGAACAACACCTATCTGAGCCAGGAGTCATACCAGGCCGACGAGAGGAAACTCGCATCGCTCCAGAAGACCGCCGAGTCACAGATGTCTGAGCTCCAGAAGCAGTTTGAGCAGTCTGCCATGAAGGCACAGACCACCATCCAGGACTCAATCAACTCATACATCGAGACCTATAACGCAAAACACGGTTATGACGCCATCTTCGTCAAGTCAGCCGCGCTCCACTTCAACCCCGCGCTCGACATCACCGACGAAATCGTCAAGGGCCTCAACGAAAGATACAACAAGGTCAAGAAGTAAGCCACTACTTAGACCCCGTTTCAAAAATATGGAAAGGTCGGAAGAACTCATCTCCCGGCCTTTGCGTTAATTATAGGGGACGGGATAGTGTATGTTTGTAGGGTCGCGGCCTGCCGCGACCGCGTCATCGCAACCGCGCACAGCCAC
>CAZUAK010000086.1:0-9045 GCA_964618395.1 uncultured Sangeribacter sp. | reverse complement strand
GCGTCCCGAGGGTACGGCTGAGCGCAAGCTCAGCCACCCGAATCTGCGTGAGATGGAATTCTTTTAAATCCCTGGTAATAAGAGTCACACGAATAAAAGAACAACTGATTACAATAAGTAAACACCAATGGCTTCCAGCCTGCCTCGAGTCATTTCCAAATCATTCCCAAGTAATTGGGGCAGGCTGGAAGCCTGCGCTACAATGCTTTATGGGTACCGATGCTATGCGGCCTTTTGGCGACATCGCTGGGCGAAACCAACTGGAACGATATAATGCTTGCATGGTCCGGGGCTGACTGTCACAGCAGACCGGTCATGTAGACGGGGAGGCAGATGATGTCCTCTTCTTTTCTCAGGTCCTTGGTGTAGATGAGATAGCGCTGAAGTATGCGCGATGAATATTTCTTCTGAAATTCGTCAAGTGATTTATGTGCCTTGTAGCCGGACGACTTCACTTCTATCGGACAGATCTTGTCGTGACGGCTGATGAGAAAGTCTATTTCATAACTTCGAGGTTCCGTTATGCCTTCTATTTTTTCTTTGAATGTATAATAATACAAAGAATGGCCCGATGTCTTCAAAAGCTGTGCCACTACGTTCTCATAGATATACCCCAAGTCGGCCGGAAGCTTGTCGGCGAGCAGTTTGTTCGATATGTGCAAAATCCTGATTATTCACTATATAATATAAATGATGGCAGAAACGGCAAAATGTTTGACCCCGGTTTTGTACAGAAACGGCAAAATGTTTTACCCCTGATTTGTACAGAAACGACAAAATGTTTGACATTTAGGGGTGTGATAGATGTTATCAAACTAAAAAAGAATAATTAAGATACGGAACTCAAATACGGGCGCGCGAGTGTACGTATATAAGTTCCGTATCCTCGTTATTCCCTTTTTATTCAATCAATTTGCTATGTATCTATATACTGGCCGTCCTTCAGCATGTTGACGGTTCACGCATGACATAAGGAACTGAATAAATTTATTAAGTGGGAATGTGTAGGATGTTGTGGATGTGAATGAGATTGATTATTTTTGCAAATATGAAACCTCGTGTCAAGTATCCCATCGGTCAGCAATCCTTTGAGCAACTGCGCAAAGGTGGATACCTTTATGTCGATAAGACTCGTTTTATCGAGAAACTTGTTACCGAAGGCCAGTATTATTTCCTGGGGCGTCCGCGTCGCTTTGGGAAAAGCCTGTTCCTGTCCACTCTCGAATGTTTCTTTGAAGGAAAACGTGAACTGTTCAAGGATCTCTATATCGACTCGACAGACTGGGACTGGGAGCCGTACCCCGTCCTTTATCTCGACCTCAACAACCGTAAATATAAAGAGGACAATAAACTCGACTATCTATTGTCTGACTTTTTTTCTGACTACGAAAAAAAATACGGAATTGAATCGCCCAACGCTCCAGATAACTCCGGACGTTTCCGCCGTCTTATCAAGGCTGCCTATGAAAAAACTGGCAAGGAGGTTGTGATTCTTGTTGACGAATACGACAAGCCGCTTGTCAACAATCTGCATGACCGCAAACGGTTTGAGATGTACAGGGATAAACTGGCAGAACTGTACTCAAACTTCAAAAGCGAGGCTAATTACATAAAGTTAGTATTCCTCACCGGCGTCAGTCGATTCGGTAAACTGACCGTCTTCTCCGGCCTCAACAATATCACGGACATCTCCTTAGACATTGACTTCGCCGCGATATGTGGAGTTACCGAGGAGGAACTCCTGGAAAGTTTTGATGAAAGCATAGGGATCCTTGCTGAGAAACGCAAAAAGAGCAGGGATGAGATAGTGTCTGCCTTGAAGCGGAAATATGACGGCTATCATTTCGCGAGTGTCTCTCCGGATATCTATAATCCGTTTTCTCTTCTCTGTACCTTCGCAAAGAGCGAGTTCCGCAACTATTGGATTGAATCCGGAACGCCCTCCCTGTTGGTTGAACAGCTGAAGCGTCAGCATATGGATCTTGAATCTCTGACGGACTCCCGGCGCGGAGCCACGGAACTTTCCGGCCTGACACTTGACCGGATGGATCCGATAGCACTCTTTTACCAGACAGGTTATCTGACCATCAAGGGATACAACGAGAGGCGCGAACTCTATAAGTTAGGTTATCCGAACGAGGAGGTGACCGAGGGGTTCTATTACTTTCTGCTTCCTTATTACGCCAGTCTTCACCATGAGAGCGGGCGCATGTTCATCGGTGCCCTGCTTGATGAGATTGAGGCCGGAGAGGTCGAGACATTCATGAAACGTCTTCAATCTCTGTTCGCCGATCTGTCTTATGATCTGAACATCAAGGCGGAATATAATGTGCGGAATACCCTTTATGTCGTCTTCAAGCTTGTCGGGCTCAGTGTGGAAGCGGAATACCGTACCTCGGACGGCCGTATCGACATCCTTCTGAGGACAGACGACTACATTTATGTCATGGAACTGAAATATGACAAGACGGCGCAGGAAGCCCTTGAACAGATAAGGCGCAAGGAGTACGCGTTGCCCTGGGCGGTTGAGGGCAGGACAGTAATCGCCATCGGCATCAACTTCTCGTCAGAGAAGCGTCGGATCGACTCCTGGCTCTCCGAGCGCCTCTGACCTCCACCCTAAGTTTATCGGTGCTGTTTCTGGGAGGGTATGGAAATTTTGTTGTAAATTTGCAGACGTGAAACGCTCGGAATTTAAGCTCAGGATTTATGCCGTCATCGGCCTTTTCGTCTTCGGTATCGCTCTGTTCGCCATCCTTTACCCCAAGGGTAGCCATAACCCGTGGAGCCGCATAACGGACCTCGGAGACAATGAGGAGGGGGCGGTCGCCTGGGCCGACACGCTGACAAATTCGTCGTCCGACTACGTTCCGCTCGAACCCATGTCCGCTCAGATGGATGCGTTCATGCACCGCTTCGGACTGCGGGGCATTCAGATAGCAGTCACGCGAAACGACTCCCTGCTTTTCACCAAGGGTTACGGCTGGGCCGACGAGGAGAAGGGCGTAAAGATGGATGCCTCGCACGTAATGCGTATCGCCTCGGTCTCCAAACTGGTCACGGCCGTCGCCGTGATGAAACTCGTGGAGCAGGGTCGCCTAAGCCTCGACTCGCGTGTCACTGGCCCGGGCGGCATACTTAAAGACAAGGATATCCTCGAGTCGATAGGAGACGAACGGCTCAACACACTGACCGTAGACCATCTTCTGCAGCACACCGGAGGCTTCTCCGGCCGGCGCGGAGACCCGATGTTCAACATTCGAGACCTGGTGGTCGAGCAGAAGCTCTCCGCTCCGCCGACCCCGCGCGAGATAACCAAATATGTCTTCAACCGTAAGTTGGCGGCCGAGCCGGGAGTGCGCCGCCGATACTCCAATTTCGGATACATGCTCCTCTCGCTGGTCATTGAGAAGGTGACCGGCAAAAGCTACTGGGACTTTGTCAACGAAGAGGTGCTCCGCCCGGCCGGCGTACCCACCTTCTTCGCCGCTACGAACTACTATGAGCAGAAAGGGGAGAAGGAGGTGAAATATTATGCCGCCGACGATGAAATCGTCGAGGAGTTCAACGGCTCCGAGCGGATGGTTCCGCGGGCATACGGCGGCAACGACTACAACGCCCTTTTGGGCGGTGGCGGCTGGGTGGCCTCGGCCGCCGGGCTGAGCCGACTGGTCTCGTCGATAGACCTTGACCCGCGAGTGCCCGATATCCTCACACCGAAATCCATCGCGCTACTGACCGAGACGGACCCTGAAGACAAGCTGAACATAGCCCGCGGATGGGCCAAGATAGAGAAGGACGGACGCTGGATACGCACCGGCACGCTCTGTTCGTCCCACGCGCTGATAGAGCGCTTTCCGGACGGCGAATGCTGGATAGTGCTGACGAACAGTGGAGTGTGGACCGGCCCGAAGTTCTCGGCAGACCTCCGCCGCCTCGTAGAGGCGCTCCGCGCCCGCTACTCCGCCCAGCTTCCCCACCGCGACCTCTACTAACCGCCCTCCCCCCTTAAAACCCCTAAAACCCCTAAAACCCTTAAGGACCCTAAAAAGGCTCTTGGAGGGCTGCGGAGACGGTGTGGGCGCGGGGCGCGAGGCTGTCAAGCGGGGCGCGAGTCGGCACGGCGCCGAGTAGCCTGTATTTGCGCATCAGCACTCGCCGGCAGCGGTCGGCGAGCACGAGCGAGTCGAGACGCGACAGCTCCGCTATCGCCCTGCGGGTGTCTTCTGGAGCAAGCACGATGTCCGCACCGGCGCGGACCGCGTCCGCAGGCGTATAGCCCTTCACGGCACTCATGTTCATTGCGTCGGTGATGATCAGGCCCTTGAAGTTCAAGTCCCGGCGCAAGAGCCCGTTGAGCATCGAGTCGGAGACGGTGGCCGGCTTCCCGGAGGCGTCGAGCGACGGGACGGCGAGATGGCCCGTCATGATGGCCGACAGGCCGGCCTCGGAATATCGTCTGAAGGGGAGCAGGTCAGTGGTGTCCATAGCCGCCCGGTCAGCTTCGATGACGGGGAGCAGTCGGTGTGAGTCGGCCGTAGCGCGGCCATGGCCGGGGAAGTGCTTGGCCACAGAGACGACATTACCGTCCTCGACACCGCGGGCGTAAGCGAGGCCGAGTCGCGAGACACGCCGGGCGTCGCTGCCGAAAGAACGGTATGACAGGCCGCTGCCGGGCCGCTCCGTGCCGATGACGTCCAGGACCGGACCGAGCAGCATGTTGATGCCCGCAGCGCGGCTTTCGCGCGCCATTTCATAGCCGTAGTCATAGAGGGCGTTCTCTGTAGCGTTGCCCGCTATCCGGCCGTTTGCCGGAAAACCGGGTGCGTCGCTCAGACGCATCGCCAACCCCCACTCACCGTCGATTGCGACAAAGGGGAGCGTCACACTCCAGGCCGACATGGAATCCGCCAGAGCACGTGCTTCGGCGAAGTTTCCCTTCAGCAAGACGATACCCCCAACGCGCAGCGAACAGGCATACTCACGCAGCCTGACGAGTTCCGGCGCACCCGCTTTGGCATAGACCGACGGCATGACCAACTGTGCGGCACGCTCGTGTGCGTCCATACGGTTTAGGACCGAGTCGACCCACCGGCTCGCCTCCGTCTCCCAGTCCGAGACCTCGACAGCCTCGTCGGCCGACGCCTCATCCTCGTTACGCGTCCGAGCGCATCCGCAGAGAAGCAACGCCAGCACAGCCATGCACAACCATCCGCTGCGCCCCGAGGGGCCGGCTGAGCGCCAGCTCAGGCACCCGGATCTGCGTGAGATGGAAAATCTTTTAAGTCCCATTCGATCATCAATCGCCTATCTCTTATCTCTTAAGTAAACTGCATTGGGCCACGACCTTACATTGTGGAGTCAGCGTACCGAAGTGACGAAGCGGGGGGTTGTGTCCGGCGCTATGGGGAGACCTAAGGCGGTCAGGCGGCCGATGTGGCGGAGCACCTGAACTACCATCTCGTTGTCGTCGCGCCACAGTTCCTCGCCGCGTCCGAGCCCGAGCAAGTCATCGTTGCCCTGGGCAAGATAGTCGATGGTCATGACGTTGTAGAAGCCCTCCGGGTCAAGCGGCTGAAGGTTGAGATAGACGTTTTCAAGCTCACCCTCCGGCGTCATCGTCACCGTGAGCTCCTTGCTCACGGCTTCGCCACCCTTGCGCGCCGCCACCTTGAGTGCGTCGATGATGTCCGAGCCTTTCAGCCGCGTGATGACGTAGCGGTTGGCGAAGGGGAAGGTGGAGAGTATCTGACCCTCGGTGACGTCACCCTCGGGCATGGCCGAGCGGATTCCGCCGACATTCATGATGGCGAAGTCAACGGGGGCTATGTCGACGCCGGCAGCGCGGAGCGAGTCCGTGACGTGGTGGCCGTAACTGTCAGTCAGGTCGGCTATCCAGTTTGTGTAGCCTCCGACACGACTGTTGTTCTGCAGGGAGTAAAGCGAACGGCCTATTACGTGAGAATTGACCGAATCCACCTTGACCTTATACGGCTCGATGAAGGCCATCATGCGCTTGTCAAGTTTCTCGGGGGCGAAACGGTCAGTGACGGGGATGAGCCTGTACTCGAACTCCTCCGGA
The DNA here is from genome assembly GCA_964618395.1 of uncultured Sangeribacter sp. Classification (GTDB taxonomy): domain Bacteria; phylum Bacteroidota; class Bacteroidia; order Bacteroidales; family Muribaculaceae; genus Lepagella. The sequence continues at coordinate 2,963 of CAZUAK010000086.1, read as the reverse complement.
GTGTCCTCGGTCAGGTCGTCGAGGTCTATCTTGATGTATCCCAACTCGCGCCCCGACTTTCCGGTCTGGACGACCATGACCGGACGGCCCTGAGAATTTTTCATGAGGAAAGCCGCTTCGTTGTCGGGGTTGACGCGCGTGTGGCTGTGTCCGCCGATGATGATGTCGATGTCTTTAGACATCTCGGCGAGCTTGATGTCCGAGGCCTTGTCGGGTTCCATCTTATATCCGATATGGGTCACGGCTATGACCAGGTCACACCCTTTCTGCTTCAGCAGGGCGGCGGTGCGGTTGGCCTCCGTGATGGCGTCGCGATAGACGAGTCCTTCATAGTTGTCTTTGGCTATGAGGCTCTCCGGGTTGATGTTGATGCCTAAGAAGCCGATTTTCTTGCCGTCGATTTTCTTGATGACATACGGGTCGAATACTCCGGCGAGGGGAGTGGCGCTAAAGTCGTAGTTGGCCGAGACCTTGGAGGCCTTGAGGGTCTTGTAATGCTTGGCGAGTTCATCGATTCCGTTGTCGAACTCGTGGTTTCCGAGAATCTGGATGTCATACCCCATCATGTTCATCAGCGGGTATTCGACATCGCCCTTGAAGTATTTGAAATAGAGCGAGCCCTGAACTATGTCGCCGGCGTCGACGAGGATGACGTTCTTCTCGGCCTGGCGGACGGAGTCGATGATGGCCTTGCGCTGAAGGACACCCCCCATTCCGTCGGTTCCCGGCTCGATGAGTGAGTGGGTGTCGTTCGTATGGAGGATGACCAGGTCCTTGGCCGCGGAGGGCATCGCGCAAGCGAGCGCGAGGACCGCTCCCATAAGGTATCTGTGTGCTTTCATGATTTTGGTCTGAAACAATGTTGTATGTGACTTGATTTGAACAGCTGACTGCTGCTCATGCAAAGTTAATCACTTCGGTCCAATCTGCCAAGCCCCCGACGCGATTGAATTAAGAAGGGGAGAGGTAGACTCGTTTATGAAAACGGGGTCTTATCTGAACCCCACATGTATCTTATCTGAATTAGAAGGCCCCGTTTCGTGAGGAAGCGGGGCCTTGGTGTGCGGTGTTATGAGTTGGTGCGGGTGATTATTCGGAGATGAGGTCCACGCCGTCCATTTCGGCGGGTTTGGGCAGACCGAGGATGTGGAGCAGCGAGGGAGCGACGTCGGCCAGACGGCCATCCTTCACCTTGGCCTCCTTGTTGCCGATATAGATGAAGGGCACGGGGTTGAGCGAGTGGGCCGTGTTGGGCGTGCCGTCTTCATTGACGGCATGGTCGGCATTGCCGTGGTCGGCGATGATGATGACCTCATAGCCGTTTGACTTCGCGGCCTCCACGACTTTCTCCACGCAGGTGTCGAGCGTGGCGACAGCCTTCTGTATGGCGGCATAGACGCCCGTATGGCCCACCATGTCGCCGTTGGCGAAGTTGACGACGATGAAGTCGAACTTCTCTGTGTTGATGGCCGCAACGAGCTTCTCGGTCACCTCCGGCGCACTCATTTCGGGCTGAAGGTCGTATGTGGCCACCTTCGGAGAGGGCACAAGGATGCGCTCCTCGCCCTCGAAGGGTGCCTCGCGTCCGCCGTTGAAGAAGAAGGTCACGTGGGCGTACTTCTCGGTCTCGGCGATGTGCAGCTGCTTCATCTGGTTTGCAGAGAGATATTCGGCGAGGGTGTTCTCCACATCCTGCTTGTTGAAGATGATGTGCACGCCCTTGAACGAGTCGTCGTATGGGGTCATGCAATAGTACTGCAGGTCCGGGATGGGAGTCATGCCGTCCTCGGCGTGCTGGGTGAGGACCGTGGTCAACTCCTTGGCGCGGTCGTTACGGTAGTTGAAGAAGATGACGACATGGCCCGCGCCGATGCGTCCGTCGACGGTGTCGTTGACGATGGGCTTGATGAACTCATCGGTAACACCCTCGGCGTAAGACTCCTCGACAGCCTTGACCACGTCTGAGGTCTGCTTGCCTTTTCCGTAAACAAGGAGGTTGTAGGCCTCTTTGAGTCGTTCCCAGCGTTTATCGCGGTCCATGGCGTAGTAGCGTCCGACAACGTCGGCGATGACGCCGGCGCTCTGCTTGCAGTGAGCCTCGATTTCGCTGAGGAATCCGGCACCTGATTTCGGGTCGGTGTCACGGCCGTCCATGAAGGCGTGGATGTAGACCTTGGAGAGGTCGTAGCTCTTCGCGGTGTCGCAGAGTGCGTAGAGGTGGTCGAGGCTGGAGTGCACGCCGCCGGCCGAGCAGAGGCCCATGAAGTGGATGGGGACATTGTGCTCCTTGGCGTAAGAGAATGCGCTCTTGATTTCGGGGTTGGCTGCGAAAGAGCCGTCGGCTATCGCGCGGTTGATTTTCACGAGGTCCTGATAGACAACGCGGCCGCCGCCGATGTTGAGGTGGCCGACTTCGGAATTGCCCATCTGACCGGCGGGCAGGCCGACGTCCTCGCCGCTGGCCTGGAGTTTGGAGTGGGGATAGTCTGCGATGAGACTGTCCATATATGGGGTGGGAGTATTGAAGATTGCGTCATCGGCCTTATGGTCGCCGATTCCATATCCGTCAAGGATGATGAGAAGTGCTTTTTTGGACATGATATTTATAGATGTTTTTTTAGGGTACAGGCCGCGTTCATGGGCGGCGCTGAGTGGGAATTGAGAGAATCTGACGTATTTATCCATGCAAAAATACAGAAAATTCGGCTGACGGCCAAATCCCCTCTCCTTCTATAACATTTTCAGCCCGTTGGCGGTTTATTCGCCCCCATCAATATCTCGTCGTCATGGGTTTGCTCGTCGCTGCGGTTTTGCTCGTCGTTGTGGGTTTGCTCGTCGCTGCGGTTTTGCTCGTCGCTGTGGGTTTGCAACCCACAGCATAGCAAGGCTGTAGGAGTGCGGGTTGCAAACCCGCACGGACGTTAAGGACTCGGGGCAGGCTGGAAGCCTGCGCTACAATGCTT
>CAZUAK010000085.1:0-9073 GCA_964618395.1 uncultured Sangeribacter sp. | reverse complement strand
TCGTGGGTGAAGCGCGAGAAGCGCACCGTGTCTCGCGCAATGGCCGCGGCCCCCTCTCCGGCTATCTCCTCGAGGACGCGGGCAGGGTAGAACTGCCTCATGTTGGACGCATCCTTCACCGCCCCCTGGATGATGAACGACCGGAAGGCCTCCGTCAGGTCCAGAAGCGCCGCCAGGGCGTTGCGCGTCTGCTGGTCGAACAGCGTGCCGCTCATCGACGCGCTCTCCAGCTTTCCCTGGAGCGCACTGCTGACCCCTGAAATCTCCTCAAACATCTTCATCTGTATGTTGAGCAGCTCCGTGATGCCGATGTTCGTCGCGTTGGCCGACACCTGCTCGGGCTTCGCACCGGTGTTTGTCTGCCGGTACTCTATCACGCCGTTGAAGCGGCTCCACTCGTCGGCCATCTCCCGGACGCTCGTTCCGCGCGGAACCGTCCCGCTCGGAATCAGAAGCACACCCTTCGCCGAGGCCCGCATGGCCCAGTCATAGAGCGTTATCAGCCGGTTGGTATACCGCTGCTGGTCTATGACGTCGGCCACGAAAGAGTGGACCTCGCCGTCAATGAGCGGGTAGGCCTTGATGACGAACGGATGCTCGCCGTGGCGGTAAGGGGAGAAGCCGCGCGCAAGGACCTCGCCCGAAGGGGCGAGGAACGAGTAGCGCCAGCGTGTCAGGTAGCGGACATGGGTGCGCACCGCGGGCTGGCCCCGCTCCGCCCGGTCGCGGTTGATGAGCTCGACGCGCGCCGGGTCTATGCGCCGCCCGGTCTCGAAGAGGCGGGCGCTGAGCGGGTCATGATAGCGCCACACCGGGAGGCACAGACGCTCCCACACCTCAACGACGCGACACACCCCTTCCTCGCGCGGCATGAAGAAATCTGACGTCTCGGCGGCATACCCGAAATCGGTGCGGGACACAGGCCCCTGCCGGCGCCCGGCATAGATGCGCGCCAGGGTGTCATACCCCTCCGGCGTGTGGCCGAAGCGCGAGCACAGCTCCGCGAATCCCATGTCGTGAATCTGCCCCAAGAAACTCAGGTCCCAGCCGCGGAAGTCGCCCGCTGTCGTCTCGGCGAAGAATGTCCCCGGGTGGATATAGTCCGTCCAGCAGTCGGCCGTACCCTCGCGCAGGCCATACCACTTGCGGTGGATGGCCACGCCCGAAATCAGGAACTCCTCCATTGTCCGCGCGTAGAGTTCCGCCAGGCCGTTCACGGTCGCGTTCATGTCGAGCAGTCGGTTCATGTACTCGGCCAGGTGCTTCTCCTCCGGGTCACGGGCCGTGACCTTAGGAATCTTGAAATTCTGTCTGAAGACCCCGACCACGCTCCTGACGAGGCGGCGAATCATGTTGTTCTTGAGCGGCTCGCACCCCTGGCGGCGAATCCAGTTTTCCTCGGTCATCGTCTCGCCGTCAACGGTGATGACGTCACACCACTGGTCGCCGAAGGTATATCGCTTGTTACGCGCCCGGTCGGCTCGAAACCGGCTCCAGCCCATCCATGCCCCCGCCGCCCTGTCGAGCAGCTCGAAGTCCTTGTCTTGCTTATACTCCATCATCATTCTCTGTTTTGTTCCAATCAACATTCACGGTTTCCAATCAACACTCGTCGGATTCCAATCAACATTCTCGGACACTCCATTCATCATTCGTCGTTTTCTTCGGTTGTCTTCATCCGGTACTCCGGGATATAGCCACGCTTACGCGCAGCCACGGCGCGTTTAACGGAGCGGCCGCGGATATAAAACGAAGGCGCGGGTGAGTGTATAACATTGTTAACGGCCTGGGCCAGGCTCGCCTCTGGGTTGAGGCTCATGTAGGCCTCGGTGCGCCGCCTGATCTCGCCGGCCATCCTCTCCCGTTCCGGGCGCCTCTGACGCACTCCCCGGCGGTGCTCGTGATAAAGCTCAATGGCCCTGTCCTCGTCTACCCAGAAGCGCGAAGCCTCTGAGTCGGCCACTTCGTCGGCCACTTTGTCCAGCGTCACGCCCCGGCTCACCGCCAGCCGCATCGCCTTCTGTGTCAGTTCACGGTTTCGTGCGCAGATATAATCGCACGTCGATCCAATCTTTCTCATTTTTTTCAAGGTTTATAAAAAGTTATACTCCGTTTGGTTTTGTTTTGCAAAGTTATGATAAAAATTTAATACCAGCAAAAATATTTTACAATTTTTTTGAGCCGCCCTTTCCCGCCTCCATTTGAACCCCGCTGAAATAGGGGAGGGGCCGCGGCACGATACAATAAAACCAGAGTCCGATACGTCACTTTTTCGGTATGACACAATTTCGGTGTCCCACCTTTTCATAACCACGCCTCTTTTCATGAAACGATACATTCCTCATTACAGAGAACTGATCCGTCTCGGGCTCCCCGTGCTGGTCACCCAGCTCGGGGTCATCGTCGTCTCGTTCGCCGACACGATGATGGTCGGGGCCTACGGCCTGCCGGAGCTCGGCGCCGCCGCCTTCGTCAACTCCTTCTTCATGGTCGCCTTCGTGATGCTCATGGGGTTCGGCAACGGAATGACCCCCCTCGTCGGGGCCCTCTTCGGACAGGGGCGGCGCTTCGCCGCGGGGAGTATGTTCCGCGCCGGCATGAAGGTCAACGTCGTCATCGGCCTGGTCGCCACTCTGGTCATGGGGACACTCTACTTCTTCCTCGACTACATGAACCAGCCCCCCGAGCTCATGCCCCTGATAAAGGAGTACTACCTCCTTGTCCTCGGCGGACTCCTCTCGTGCTCAATCTTCAGCTGCTGCCAGCAGACCTTCAACGGCGTGACCGACACCACGACGCCGATGTGGATAATACTCATAGCCAACGTGATGAACATCTTCGGCAACTGGCTCTTCATTTTCGGCAACTGGGGCTTCCCCGAGATGGGGCTTGTCGGCGCCGGGCTGAGCACGCTCATCTCGCGCTGGTTCTGCGTTGTGGCCATACTGGCCGTCTTCTTCTACCGCAAGGGCTACCGTCCCTACCGCTTGGGGGCCGGCGTGCGGCTGACGGCCGGCGTGAAGCGCGGCGGACCGAAATGGCGCGTATGGGTGACATCATATCCCGTCATGCTTCAGAGCGGACTGGAATGTTTCATGTGGACCTTCGGCGCGATAGTCTGCGGGTGGTTCGGGACCATCCAGCTCGCCTCCTATCAGATAATCCTGACCATCTCCCAGCTCGGCTTCATGATATTCATGAGCGTCGGCGTGGCCATCGCCATACGTGTGGCCAACTTCGCCGGCGTGGATGACCGCGAAGGGATGCACACCACCACCGTCGCCGGCCTTCACCTCAACCTCGCCCTCGCCACCCTGGCCATGCTTGTCTTCTACTTCCTCGGTCCGTGGCTCCTCTCCGAGTTCAGCCAGGAGCCAACCGTCATCGCCGCCGGTCTGCTGATGATTCCGCCGCTGATGCTCTATCAGTATGGCGACGCCGTTCAGCTGACCTACGCCAACGCACTGAGGGGGACCTCGAACGTCAAGCCTATGCTCTGGACAGCGATCATAGCCTATCTCATTCTCGGAACCCCCTCTCTGCTTCTGTTCGCCGTCACCATGGACGGCAAGAACGTCGGGATCTACTACAGTTTCTCGGTGGCCCTTTTCTCGGCCGCCTTTCTCTACCGATACTACTTCCGCAAGACCCTCAAGGGTTTCGCGGCTCAAGACCGGAAAGCTGCCGCCTGAGCGTAAGGATGAGCTCCGTCTGCTCGGCCACCATCTTCTCCAGCTGCGCGATGCGGAGCGTCAGCTCCTCGACGCGCTCGCGCCAAATCTTGTCAATACGCTCCACAGCATCGGCCTCCGCCCCGAGGGCGCGGGCCTTGGACTCGCGGCGCACCTGCGTCCGCGTATACAGGAAGGTCAGCAGCGAGACGCCACCCAAAGAGGCGATCACCGCCCCGACCGTATTCAAAAACTCCATCATACATTCAATTTTTAACAAATATTCATACTCAGGGACTTTAGGAACTCCTCATAGTTCAGTGACGCGAGCGAAGCTCGTGTGCAGATAACTCCAAAATCCGGCACCGCCTACGCGGCCGCGGCAGGCCGCGACCCTACATCCGCTCCGGGTCCTACGAGCCCCCCTCCAAAACCTTCCGGGCCTTCTCGGCGACACTGCTCACCAGATGCGCCACCATCCTGTCGGGGATATAGTACGACCCGACCGGGGTCAGCCAGGGGTCACACAGATACGACCCGTACTCGACCTTCGCCCCGGGGGGACAGGGATGAAGCTCCAGCCACCCCTCCTTCCGGTCACCGGTGATGTAAACGCGCGGGCTGGTGCGACTGCCGCGGACCACCGGATTGACAGAGTCTTTCCGCCAGTAGTCCGGCTCGTCCGGCCTGAGCGCGTCGGTCGCCGAAGTCTCCCAGCAGTTGAGCTTCAGCTCGATAAAGCGGTAGAAGTCCGACGGGATGGCCAGACGGCCACGTCCATCCTTGAACGTGATGTCACCGAACAGGGTCTGCACATCGTCAAAACCGCTGAAGACCGTGTTGTCCATCAGACGCTCACAGGCCTCGTCGGCCACCGAGGCGATGACCTGGTCGAGGGTCAGGCCGTGGTGACCCACGCCTGACTCCAGACCATCGTCGACCGGATTCTCATTCATCTTTATGCGGACCCGTTTGATGAGGTCCTTGAGCGCAATCACCATCTCGACCCGTTTTTGCGCCGGATAAGCCCGGCCTTAAACTCAGAAGATTCCTCTATCAGATGGCGGATGACCTCGTTGTCGGTCCGGTACGACCCGCAGACCATGCCGCGCGACGTGAACGAGCCCCCGTTGAAGGCGATGACCAGCCGGTTTCGGTGGCCCACCGGGATGCGCAGATGCCACTCCAGCTTTCCCGGCGTATAGTAAAGTGTTTCTTTCTCCATTTTTTTCCTTTTTTAAGTCAGATAAACTGTTGGGCTACACTGTGTTCTCAGACGGTCAGGTCACCGCTGTAGAGCTCCCAGCCGAGCTGGTTCCTGGTCCAGATCTCACCCTTGCGGGCAACGGGCGAGATGGCGGGACAGTCGACCGTCAGATAGTAGAGTGCGCCGATTTCTCCGACGGGTGCCGTCTCTGTGTCGTTCCAGAACGAGATGGTGTTCTGCTTGGGCTCCTCGTCACCGTTTATCCACAGGTGGCAGGTCCCCTTAAGCGCCAGGGCGTCCCAGATGAGGATGCCGCTGCGCGTAGCCTCCTCGCCCTCGACGCGGTCCGAGAAGGAGTGCTCGTTAGAGTAGACATAGTGGACAAGACGGTCCTCGCCGATGAGCGCGCCGGAGTTTCCCCAGCCCAGGCGGTCGAGCGTCGGCTCGCGCTTGATTTCGATGTCGCCGAAGACAGTGTGGACCCTCGTCACAGACCACCCCAGCGTATTGGTGGTCTGCTGAATCTGCACCTCCGGATGGTTGGAGTAGTCGATACATTGCAGGCGCTCAAGGAGCTGCTTGCCGGCAAGGAGCAGGCCGGTCTTGGGGACATCCTCGCCGGTGAAGAAGATCTTGGCCAGGGCGATGAGTCGTTCGATGGTCCAGTCGCCGTTGGCCGAAACCTCGCGCTTGAACTGCCAGCGGAGTCCCTCGGTGGTGTAGACCGTCTGCGAGCCCATGCGCGGAACCTGGAGGGTGAACTTGCCGGCGCGTCCGGCCCAGAGGGTGCGGTTTCCGCGGACCTTGAAGTTGGCGATGGCACGCTCGGCGATGACCGCCTTCGAGAAGGGGATACGCTTGCGCTGTGAGTCGAAATAGTCCGAAACCACCTGGTTCATTCCTCGCTTCTGGAGGTAGACGGTCTGCGCCTGGGGAACGATGAGGTCGGGGTCGACCTCCTTCTGGGTCTCATAGAGCGAGTTGGCGAGGATGACCATCTCGGTCCCCTTGGGGATGTCGGGTAGCAGGCAGGCCTCGTCCGAGGGGTTCTCCTTGCGGCCGTTGACGGCGCGCACCAGCGGGTTGTTGGTCGCCGGGTCGGTGCCGACGACGAAGAGCATCAGCTCGCTGCCGGGGAGTTCCGTCTGTCCGTCGGCCGAGTAGCCGGTGATGCTCTTGGCCAGCAGGGTGGTGTAGGCGCGGGGATACTCCTGGTCGGAGCTGCTCAGCGGGAGCGGAGCCTGGGTCGAGCCCCCCTTCATGGTGCCCGAGGTGAAGACCGAAGACTTCGGCTCGTCTATCATGAAGTGGTCCACTTCGGGAGAGTTGACCTTCACGCGCTTTGCCTTCAGCATGAGGTTCATCAACGGAGTGTCGTCAGAGTTGAAGCTGAAAAGCTGTTCGTCGATGTCGGCCTCGAAGATAGCCGAATTTTGTGCCAGCTGAGAGACGGTAGCGGGCTGACCCGGAACGATTGATTTATTCATACATCAAGATTTGTTTGTAGTGTTTGTTTGTGTTTAAATTTTGTGATAGACCGGCAGGGACATTCCTCAGAAGGATTGACCGGACCTGTAGGGACAAGCCGCAGGTGAATTGACCGGAGATATAGAGACATTCCTCAGAAGGATTGACCGGAACTGTAGGGACAAGCCTTTGGCATGTTTACTCTGCCTCAGCGGGCACCGGCGGCGAGAGAGAAGATTGAGTCGACGCCGGCGGAGTTCACCGTCGAGGGGGCCATGCCGGGGAGGCCGTCGCCGCGATCGGTCTCGAGGAGCTCTTCTATCCTCGCGTTGCGTCCGGCGAGCTCGCCCTCGGCCCTCGCGGTGATGATCTGTTTCTTCAGCTCGTCGATTTCTTTCAGAAGGGCCTCGATTCGGGCTGACTCGGAGTCGGGGTCGTTGTTAGGGTCTTTAGGGTCTTTAGGGTCTGACTCCTTCTCCTGTTGCTCCTGTTCCTCCTGGTTCTCCTGGTTCTCCTGTTCCTCCTGGTTCTCCTGGTTCTCCTGTTCCTCCTGGTTCTCCTGTTCCTCCTGCAGCTCCTGTTGCTCCTGCGCCTCTTGTTGCTCCTGCGGCTCCTGGTTCTCCTGCAGCTCCTGTTCTTCCCGGGTCTCCGGGTCCTCCTCTTTCTTGCCGCCGAGCGGCCAAAATTTCGTTTTCTTCATGTTTCTTGGTTTTTGTGGGCTTCGGGCCCTGTTTACGCTGCAAAATTACCCCGCCGAAATACCCCTTTGACCTTATTTTGGACTTTGCGTGAATCTTTCGTAATTTTGTGGTGGGTTACTCTTCCGCTGTGACTGACCCCGACTGAGTGTTTTATCCAATCAACTGCCTGATGACTAAAGTCTTTCTCACCGGCGCTACGGGCGTCATGGGTTCGGCCGGACTGCGCGAGCTGCGCGAGGCCGGACAATACGACATCACCGTGCTCGCCCGCGACTCAAAGAAGAACCACAAGATGCTCGACCCCATGACCGACGTGAAGGTCATCTGGGGTGACCTGCGCGACTATGAGGCCGTCCGCCGAGGCGTCGAAGGGGCCGATATCGTTCTCCATGTCGGCGGCATGGTCTCGCCCGCCGCCGACTGGCATCCCGAACTCTGCTATAAGACCAATACCGAGGGCATGGCCAACATTGTCCGGGCAGTCCGCGAGACCGGAGGGGCCGACACAGTGAAGGTGGTATACATAGGCTCCGTCGCCCAATACGGCCCCCATAACCCTCCCCACCACTGGGGCGACGCCGACGTCGCGCAGACTCCGGCGCGCTTTGACGAGTATGCCCGCTCAAAGGTCGACGCCGAGAAGATTCTCCGCGCGAGTCCCATCCGCCGCTTCGCCGTCCTGCGCCAGACCGGCATCCTTCACCCCGGCCTGCTCGGAAAGGCCACCGACCCCATCACGTATCACGTCCCATTCGAGGGAGTGCTCGAGTGGGCCTCCGTAGAGGACTCCGGCCGGTTGCTTGAGCGCGTCTCGCGTCCCGAAGTGCCCGAGTCGTTCTGGGGAAAGGCCTACAACATCAGCTCCGGACCCTCCTACCGCCTGACCAACTATGAGTTCGAGTGCAAGATCTTGGGTGCGCTCGGCCTGGGGCGTCCCGAACAGCTCTTCGACGCCCACTGGTTCGCCACGGGCAACTTCCACGGTATGTGGTATACCGACTCGGACGACCTCGAGGCCATCCTCCACTTCCGCAGCGGCGAGACCGCCGACGAGTGGTTCGACCGCCTGCGCCGCGAGTCTCCGTTCTACCTCAAGCTCGCGCCGCTGGCCCCGAAGTTCCTCATCAAGGCCTTCATGGGTCACGTGGCCCGCTCCACTCCGCTCAGCCCCCTGCGCTGGCTGCGCGAGGGGAACGAGGAGCGCATCCGCGCCGCCTGGGGCTCGCGCGAGAACTGGGAGCGCCTGAAGCGCGACGGCTGGAAAGCCCTCAACCTCACCCGCCCCGCAGACATCCCCGCCGGTAAAGGCACCGCCAAACCCCGCTGAGGCCGACACTGCCGGGAGCGCCGCCAGACCCGGAAACAGGGCTGAATCTCCGCTTCTTAACCATTTTTAAGACCAAAACGCCCGCTATGTCGAAAAAATAGGTTTATTTTGCAATTTCATAAGTCCCTTTCCACGACCGGACCCCTCTCCGGGGCCGTGCCGCAGGGGCTGTTAATCTGGATTTCTATCCGTTATGGGAAAGATAATAGCCATCGCAAACCAGAAAGGCGGTGTCGGCAAGACAACGACCGCCTTCAACCTCGGGTCTTGTCTCGCCTTGGCCGGGAAGAAGGTGCTTCTCGTCGACGCCGACCCCCAGGCGAACGCCACCTCGGGCATGGGCATCGACACCGAAAAGCTCCCCGCCACCATCTATGACTGTCTGGTAGACTCATACCCGGCGGCTGACGCGATTGTCCCCTCGCAGATCGCCGTCTGCGACATGATATGCTCCGGCATCGACCTGGTCGGCGCCGAGGTCGAGCTGATGAACCGCACAAACCGGGACCGCGAGCTCTCGCGCGTCCTCGCTCCGGTGCGCGACAATTATGACTACGTCCTCATAGACTGCTCCCCCTCGTTGGGCGTCATCACCGTCAACGCCCTGACGGCCGCCGACTCGGTCATAATCCCCGTCCAGGCCGAATATTTCGCCCTCGAGGGTATCTCGCAGCTGCTCAACACCATCCGCATCATCAAG
>CAZUAK010000084.1:0-9091 GCA_964618395.1 uncultured Sangeribacter sp. | reverse complement strand
CGATGACGGGAGCGCCCATCTTCATGGCCAGATCCATCACCTTGCAGATCTTCTGTGCCATGGTCTCGGACAGGGAGCCGCCGAGGACGGTGAAGTCCTGGGCGAAAACGTAAACGAGACGGCCTTCGATTGTGCCGAAACCGGTCACAACGCCGTCACCGAGAAACTGTTTCTTCTCCATGCCGAAGTTGGTGGAGCGGTGGGTGACGAACATGTCGAGTTCCTCGAACGAACCCTCGTCGAGGAGCTGGGCGATACGTTCGCGGGCGGTATATTTTCCGCGCTCGTGCTGTTTCTCGATGGCTTTTTCGCCACCGCCGAGACGGGCTTTGGCGCGCTTTTCAATCAGTTCCTGAATTTTTTCTTCTTGCTTGCTCATGATTGAGTGAGGTAGGATGATATTAGATAAGGTTTACTTCTTGGCGGGGTCCTCGCAGAGTTCGGTGAGGACAGCCTCGGTGCACTTGGGGTGAAGGAAGGCGATCTGGAGACCGTCAGCGCCGGCGCGGGGAGCCTTGTCGATGGTCTTGATGCCTTTTTCCTCACATTCTGCCAGGGCGTTGGCTACGCCGTCTTCAACGGCGAAGGCCATGTGGTGCATGCCCCCCTTGCCGCCGTTCTTCTCGATGAACTTGGCGATGGTGCTGTCCGGAGAGGTGGCCTCGAGCAGTTCGATCTTTGTGTCGCCCACCTGGAAGAAGGCGGTGGTCACTTTCTGGTCGGCTACGACCTCCTGCTTGTAGCACTTCAGGCCGAGCACGTTTTCATAATACTTGATTGCCTCCTCGAGGTTGGGGACGGCGATACCGATGTGTTCAATGTGAGAAATTTTCATTGAGTTTTCAGCTATTTAGGTTGTTTGAATAAAGACGTTTCAGTGTTTTCAGGCCGGGCCCGCGGAGGGGTCTCCGGAGTCCGTTTGATTTTCAAAGTGCAAATGTAGTCAATTTTTTAGAATGTGCGAAATTTATCAAACGGAAAAAAAGCCGATACTGTTTTTTTGGCCTTAAACACCGATTTTGAACCTTAAATTCTTAAAAAGTCAAAAAAAATTACGATATTTGCACGATAATTCAAGGTCACACCCTCTTCGGACCTGCTGGAAAGGGAGACGACCGGCCATATTTTGCTACAGAACATGGAAATGACCGCAGGGGCATTGGCCTCTATGATAGGAGGGGAAGTCGAGGGGAATCCGGATGTTGTGCTTCGCAGCTTCGCCAAGATAGAAGAGGCGAAAGAGGGCGATATGTCCTTTATCGCCAACCCCAAATACGCTCGGTTCGCCACGACTTCAGAGGCTTCGGCCCTGTTGGTGTCGAAAGACTTCGAGCCCGAAGGCGAGCCTAAGGCGACGCTTATCCGCGTGGCCGACCCCTACTCCACCCTGGCCGAGATACTGACCGCCATCCAGAGCATGAAGCCCTCGCCGGTGGGTATCGAGGAGCCGGTGCGCCTCCCGAAAGGCTTCGAGGCCCCCGAGGGGTTCTACGCCGGAGCCTTCGCCTATGTCGGCGACGGCGTGAAGATTGGCCGCGATGTCAAAATCTATCCCCAGGCATACATCGCCCCCGGCGTCGAGCTCGGCGACGGCACCGTCATCCGCGCGGGCGTCAAGATTTATGAAGGGTGCAAGATAGGCAAGCGCTGCATCATCCACTCGGGCGTAGTCATAGGAGCCGACGGCTTCGGCTTCGCCCCCAAGGGTGATATATACGAGAAAATCCCCCAGGTCGGCATCGTGGTGATAGAAGACGACGTCGAGGTCGGCGCCAACACTACCATAGACCGCGCCACTTTCGGCGCGACGCGCGTCGGAAAGGGCACGAAGCTCGACAACCTCATCCAGATAGCCCACAACGTGGAGATAGGGACCAACAACGTCATAGCCTCACAGGCCGGAGTGGCCGGCTCCACTAAGATAGGCAACTCCAACCGCGTCGGCGGCCAGGTCGGATTCGCCGGACATATCCATATCGGAGACTGCAACGAGTTCGGGGCCCAGTCGGGCGTCCCCTCGGACGTCGGCAGCCACGAAAGGCTCATGGGCACCCCCGTCATCAACGCCCGCACATGGGCCAAGAACCAGTACTATATCAATCACCTACAGGAACTTTTCCGCAAGAAATAAATTTTATACTCCATAATGAACCAGTTAACCCTAAACTCCGAGTTTTCAGTCCACGGGAAGGGACTTCACTCGGGACTTGAAATAACCGCAGTCTTCAAACCGGCAGCCGAGAACACGGGCTACCGTTTCAAGCGCGTTGACCTGGAGGGTCAGCCCGAGATTCCGGCTCTCGCCGAGTATGTGGTCGACACCACCCGCGGGACCGTCATCGGCAAGGGCGATGTGCGCGTAAGCACCATCGAACACGCCGTGGCCGCACTCTATGCCGCAGGAGTTGACAACTGCCTCATAGAGGTCGACGGTCCGGAGATACCCATCCTCGACGGCTCGGCCATCCCCTTTGTCGAGGGCATCGAAAAGGTAGGCCTCGCCGAACAGAAGGCAGACAAGGATTTCTATATCATTAAGGAGAAAACGAGCTTCCACGACGAGGAGAGCGGTGCGACCCTGACGATGTATCCCGACGACGGCTTCAGCGTCGAGGTCATGGTGGAGTACAACTCCCCCATCCTCCCCAACCAGTTCGCCGTGCTCGACGACCTGGCCGACTTCAAGCAGGAGATAGCCTCGGCGCGCACTTTCGTCTTTGTGCGCGAGATAGAGACCCTGCTCCAGCACGGACTCATCAAGGGGGGTGACCTGGAGAACGCCATCGTCATCTATGACCGCGAGTGTCCCCAGGAGCAGCTCGACAAGATATGTGACGCCATGGGTGCCCCCCACATGGAGCTCAAGGGCCTGGGATACATCAACCCCAAGCCCCTGCAGTGGGACAACGAACCGGCGCGCCACAAGCTCATAGACATCATCGGTGACCTCGCCCTCATCGGCCGTCCGCTGAAGGGTCGCGTCGTCGCCATCCGCCCCGGCCACTCGGTCAACAACAAGTTCACCCGCATGATCCGCAAGGCGGTCAAGCACACCGAGATTCAGGCTCCGGTCTACAACCCCAACACCGAGCCCATCATCGACGTCAACGGCATCAAGAAGCTCCTCCCCCACCGCTATCCCTTCTTGCTGATAGACAAAATCATCGACATCGACCCCAAACACTGTGTGGCCGTCAAGAACGTCACCGTCAACGAGCCTTTCTTCCAGGGCCACTTCCCCCAGGAGCCGGTGATGCCGGGCGTCCTTCAGGTCGAGGCCATGGCCCAGGCCGCCGGCGTGCTCGTCCTCAACTATCTCGACGAGCCGGAGCGCTACTCGACCTACTTCCTCAAGATTGACAACGTGAAGTTCCGCCAGAAAGTGGTCCCCGGAAACACCCTGTTGCTCAACGTCTCGCTGATGACCGAAATACGCCGCGGCTGCGCCGTCGTCAAGGGCTACGCCTTCGTCGGCGAGAAGATCGTATGCGAGGCCGAGTTCATGGCCCAGATAGTCAAAAACAAATAATCCCCACAGATTATGTCTGCACTATATTCCGTCAGCGAAAACGCCAGGATAGGCAAGAATGTCAAGATCGGCGAGTTCACCAAAATCTACGAAAACGTGGAGATAGGTGACGACTGCGAGATATATAATAATGTGACTATATTCCCCGGCGCCCGCATCGGCAAGGGGGTGAAGATCTTCCCCGGCGCCGTGATCTCCGGCATCCCCCAGGACCTGAAGTTCCGGGGCGAGGAGACAGTGGCCATCATCGGTGACAACACGACCATCCGCGAGTGTGCGACCGTCAACCGCGGCACCGCCTCCAAAGGCCGGACCGAGGTCGGCTCGGGTTGCCTCATCATGGCCTACTCTCACGTGGCCCATGACTGTAAGGTGGGCAACCGCGTGATCATCTCGAACGCCGTCCAGCTCGCCGGCGAGGTCATCGTCGACGACTGCGCCGTCATCGGCGGCGGCAGCCTCATCCACCAGTTCTGTCACCTGGGCCGCAACATCATGCTCCAGGGGGGCGCGCTGGTCAACAAGGACATCCCCCCCTTCGTCAAGGCGGCACGCGAGCCCATCTCATACGTCGGACTCAACACCATCGGACTTCACCGAAACGGATTTACGGACGAGCAGATCCGCCAGATTTCGGAGATCTACCGTATCCTATACCTGAGCGACCTCAACGTCAGCCGCGCGCTTGACCTTATCCGCTCAAACGTACCGGACAGCCCCTTCAAGGAAGAGATAGTGGACTTCGTCGCCAATTCGGGGCGCGGAGTCATTCGCTCCGCTGTCTGAGATATTCACTCAACCACCAATGTTAAAGAAGAGTACATTAGAACAGATCATCAGCCAGGACCTCTCCGCCATGTGGAACGTCCTACAGCCCGAAGAGAAACGACGGCTGACAGATCACTTCACCATCGATAAATATCGGAAAAACCAGACGATATATATGGAAAAGGAGGACCCCGAGAATCTGTGGGTCCTTCTTGAGGGTAAGGTAAAACTCTTTAAATCCGGAGTCGGCGACAGGGTGCAGATTCTGCGCCTGTACCGTCCGGTACAGTATTTCGGATACCGCGCGTTCTTTGCCGGAGAACAGTATGTGTCGTCGGCGGCAACGGTCGAGGAGTCGGTCATCGGCCATGTACCGATGAGTCTGGTGGAACAGATCATACGGGCCAACAACAACCTGGCGATGTTCTTCATCCACGAGCTCTCGCGCAACCTCGGCGGCAGCGACACAAAGATAGTCAACCTGACCCAGAAGCATATCCGCGGCCGCCTGGCCGAAGCACTCCTTCTGCTGCTTGACCACTACGGTGTGGAGGAGGATGACTCGACGCTGAAGATATACATGAGCCGCGAGGACCTTGCGAACCTCTCGAACATGACCACGGCCAACGCCATCCGCACGCTGACGGCCTTCGCCCAGGAGAGGGTGATTGTGGTCGACGGGCGGCGAATAAAAATCATCAACGAACCGCAGCTACGAAAGATATCCAAGTATGGCTAAACACAGCGGCCCCCGAGCGATGCTCGGGGGCCGCTGTGTTTAGGGTTTGGGGTTAGGGTCCTTAGGGTTTTTAAGGGTCATCGGCACACGAGCTTCGCTCGCGTCACTGAACTATGACGGACCGTGGCTGCGGTTTTAGCGGGCGAGGGAGATGTTGATGGAGACGCCGTAGCTGGAGTTGGTGGTCGGATAGGCCGTGTTCGACACTAAGGGGGTGTTAACCTGGTGATCGAAGAAGGCGTTGAGCGTTATCTTCTTCGAGACGACGTAGGAGGCCATGAAGTTGATGCTCCACGTCTGTGTGCCCTGCGTGGCCTGCGTGTACGCGCTCTCTATCCGGCGAATCAGCGACTGGTTGTCAGAGAAGCTAAAGTCAAGGTTCAGCGACAGGTCGTTCGAGACGCCGCCCTGCTTCTTTCCGAGCTTCAGGATGGTGTTGAAGTTAGCTATCTTATAGCCCGCTCCGATGGTTATCTGGCGACTTGTCGTCTCGACCACCTGACCCGCAGACGAGTTGAGGTTCAGCGTGCGCGAGTCACGATACTCGGTGTTGAGCTGAATGTCGTTCTTCAGCGTCATGTTGAAGCCGATGAGCGGGGCAAACTTCTCGGTGATGGCCACCGACGAAATGTTGTAGGGCGACGAGGGAATAGGCATGCCCGTCTGTTCGTCGAGCGTGAAGCCATAGTCTCCGTCTACACCCATCCAGTTCAGATATGAGCTGTACGAGCCCACGGAGTATGTGCACTGATATGCGTGGGTGATGGTGAAGCTCTTGAAGATGTTCTTGAGGTTTCCGAGCTGGGTGAGTCCGTCGTATGTAACCTTCCAGTTCGGGAGCATTGCGGAGAGGCCGGGGAACTGCTTGAGCGTAATCTTGTTCACGTTCTGACCGCTGTAAGCCGCCAGGAAGGCGGGGATGAGCACGTCTGACGAGGTCTTGCTGACCGAACCGTTCTCGGGGTTGTAAGGAGCGCCGGCGAGGGGATCGTTGGCAAGGAAGCCACCCGTGGGATAGCGCAGGCCGTGATAGCGGGCCTCGTAACGACGCGAGACGACGGGGATATACTCAAGGAAGCGGTCGAAGGCGTCCGAGGCGTATCCGTTAGAAGCCTTGGAGTTCCGCAATGCTGAAGCGATGGCCACATGGGTGCGCGTATAGTTTCCGCTGAAGGAGGTCGGCATGTTCGAGTACATGAACTGCACCTGGCTGGTGCGGTTGTCCGTCAGGTTGGAGGTGAGCACGACCTTGAGTCCGCGCAGGGGCTCGAGCGAGAGCTCGAAGTTGAACTCCTCGCCCTTGTTCCAGATGGCCGGTGACGTCTGCTGACCGTCCGTGAGAAGCCATCCGCGCTCCAGGGCGGTGTTCACATAGCTCTCGTCATAGAAGCCGAAGGCGAAGTCCAGGCCGGGCGACATCGGTCCGTAGTTGGTAGACTGGCCGAAGATGTCGCCGATGTTCGGGCTGAACAGGGGGAGGTTCAGAGAGTGGTTGTTCCTCCACCTGAACGATACGGAACGCGGCATCATGACGAAGCGCATGGCATAGGCGGCCAGCTCGGAGGCGATGTTCTTCTTCTCCTTCTCAGGCAGCTCGCGGATGACTATCTTCACGCTGCGTCCCTCACCCTTGTCGAGAATCTCGACGGTGTTCTCGTCGATGATGTTGGTCTTCAGCTTGACGAACTTGTTGGACTCCGTCGAGCCTATCTTGATGTTCTTGGTCTTGAGGTTATGCTTGACTATCGTCGTCGTGTCGGCGTTGAGGTGTATGACTCGCTCATAACGTTTAAGCTTTCCGTTCTTACCCTTTCCGCCTCCGCGTTTGTTGCCTTTTGACGAGAACTTGGAGTTCACGTTCTTCAGATATGGAATCTTGTTGTAGAATCCTTCGAAGTTCAGGCGCGCCTCGGCGGTCCACGTCGACTGGTTCTGGATGGAGTTTCCGAGATAGAGGTCGTCGACGGTCGTACCGCGGTCCCAGCGGTATGTCGAGTTGTAGGTCACGCTGCCGGAGAGGAAGTCGAGGAAGGCCAGTTTGGAGAAAGGCAGTCGGTAGGAGCCGGTGAAGGTCTGATTGTAGTTCCACGGCGTACCGAGGTGTTTGATGGAGCTCATGACGGTATCCTTCCAGTCACGGTACTTGTCGGGGAAGAGCCGCTTGTTGACCGCGCCGAGTGTCTCTTCGATGCGGGCCGTGGTGTTGCTCGCGAAGGAGAGCTGGAGCGACTGCAGTAGGTTCCAATTGATGGTGAACTGACGGTCCCAGAGGAAGTTCTTGCTGACCTGTACGGGGAGCTGGAAGTCCACGTCAACCTCGGAGCGCGTCTGCTGTTCATAATAGTGGCGCGACATGGAGGTGAAGAAGGTCAGGTTGTTGAAGAGCCAGTTTATCTGCCACTCCTTAAGGAACTTCACGAAGTTGTTTTCACCCTTCAGGTTGGCGAAGGGCTTCAGCGGCTTGATGACGGGCGAGTAGGAGTACTGGAACGAGCCTCGGTAGTCGTTTGTGTTCTCATACTCTGTCGTGGGGTCCATGTTCTTCTGTTTGGTGAACGAGAAGGCCAGCTGGAAGTTTGCGGGGTCCCACGGCATGGGCACCTTTGAGGTGACGTTGAAGCGCATGTTCGAGATTGAGAAGGACTCTGTAGACTTGCGCGTCACGGCATACCCCTTGATGGAGTCGCGCTCGTGCTGAGTGGCGGCTGCCTCGAGGGCATCCTTGAGGAGTATGTCCTGGTCGAGGGGGTTGTATTTCGGAGTCGTCGTCTCCGTTGATTTCGAGTAGTAGATGGGGGCGGTGAGCTTGGCCTTTTCGGGCAGCAGCTTGCCGACGTCACCCTGGACGGCGACGTTGAACAGTTCATAGTCTTCGAGACGGCGCAGCGCCAGACCCTGGTCAACACCTCCGAAACCTTCGGTCTCCTTGTGATAGCCGACGTTGACCATCGCCACGTCTGAGAGCGAGAGGTTTGCCGAGCCGTTGAAGGCCCAGCCGCCGTCTTCGTTGAAGTCTGTTACCTTCAACTCGTTGACCCAGATGGTGCCGTCTTTCGTCGTGTTGGACTTGTTGCGGATACCGATGAGCATCACGCGGACGTCAGACAGCGAGGGGTTGCCCAGCAGGCTGACAGTGTTGTGGCTGTTGTTAGGGTCGAGCTGGGTGTACAGGGTGGTGTATCCGACACCGCTGCCGGCTATTCCGCGCTCGCGGTTGCGGTCGTTCTTGATGTCGGTGAAGATGTCGAAGGGTATGTCGAGACGGTTTGAGGTCGGCCAGACGATGGCGCGGTCGGCAGAGTTGAAGTTGTTGTAGTTTTTCGGCGGAGTGATGGAGAGGGGAATCTCATACTCATAGTAGTTGTTCTTCACGTCCGAGCCGAGACGGATAAAGATGGCGAGGTCGCCGTCCTTGAGGTTCGTGGGGTCATCGACGAGCGCCTCCGCGTGCACCCACATCTGGAGGCGGCGGTAGATACGCAGGTCGAGCTGTGTGTTCTTGTATATGCCGCGTGCGTCGCCGGCCTGAAGACCGGTGACCTTCATTGAGAGGGACTGCTCGTTGAGCTGGGTTGCCTGAGCGGCGCCGGGGTCCTGGATACGGTCCACGCCGGGGGCAGGATGTAGTTGACCGGAGTGCGGCCGGCGTTCTCCTCGATGTTGACCACAGACATGTCGAGCTCGCCCTCGGCCGGAGAGTCGTTTCGCGAGTTGAGGTTGAAGGCGTAGTCACGCCACTCACCGCGAACGAGCTCGAGCGAGGCGAAGCGCAGGTGTGTCACGGCCTTGAAGCCGGTCATGAACATGCGGGCGAATCGGATTGTGGAGAAGTCGGAGATGCCGCCCACAATCTTGTCAGGCTGCGAGAGGGGTATCTTGAACTGATACCACACGACGCGCTGGCGGCCGTTGCGGGTCGGGACTTCGGACTCCTGGCGGTCGGTCACGTAGTTGCGGCCCACGACGAGGTCTTCGGGACGGATTGACACCTTGTATTCATAGTAGCGCTCATACTCGTTGAGGGTGTTGTCCTGGTTGATGTCCTCGACGTCGGG
>CAZUAK010000083.1:0-9224 GCA_964618395.1 uncultured Sangeribacter sp. | reverse complement strand
AGCTCAAGATTTGAAAACTACTTATTATCGATTAATTTTTAAGAACTACTTATGAGAATTGATATATTGAGTGTCGTTCCGGAGATGCTGGAGTCTCCGTTGAACTGTTCCATCCTCAAGCGGGCCCGCGACAAGGGCCTCGCCGAAATCGTCGTGCACAACCTGCGCGACTATACCACAAACAAACACCGCAAGGTAGACGACTACCCCTTCGGGGGCGAGGCGGGCATGGTCATGCAGATCCAGCCCGTGGATGCCTGCATCTCGAAGCTGAAATCCGAGCGCGACTATGACGAGGTTATCTTCGTCTCGCCCGACGGCGAGCAGTTCAACCAGCCGATGGCCAACTCCCTGTCCCTGCTGAACAACATCATAATCCTCTGCGGACACTACAAGGGCATCGACTACCGTATCCGTGAACATTTCATCACCAAGGAAATCTCGATAGGCGACTACGTCCTGACCGGCGGCGAAATCCCGGCCGTGGTCATCGCCGACGCAGTCGTGCGCCTCATCCCCGGCGTCATCGGTGACGAGCAGTCGGCCCTGTCTGACTCCTTTCAGGACAATCTGCTCGCCCCGCCGGTTTACACACGCCCCGCCGTCTATAACGGGTGGGAAGTCCCGGAGGTGCTCCTCTCGGGCCATGAGGCAAACATAGCCAAATGGCGACTGGAGCAGTCGCTTGAGCGTACGCGCCGACTACGCCCCGACCTGCTCAACGATAATCCTTGAGCAGGCCCTGGAGCTGCTTGCGCGCGAAGAAGATGCGGCTCTTCACCGTCCCTAAGGGGAGGTTCATGCGGTCGGCTATCTCGGTGTAGTGGTAGCCGGCAAGGAAGAGCTTGAAGGGCACCTGATAGTCGTCAGAGATGGTGTTGATGGCCTTTGAGATTTCCCTCTCGGCCAGTGACCCCTCGGGCGTGGCGAGCTCCGTCTCTGTCGGGACATTGAGCAGGTACGACTCGTCTGAGGTGTCGACGACGGTGTTGCTCCTCACCTGACGGCGGTATTCGTTGATGAAGATGTTGCGCATGATGGTGAACACCCACCCTTTGAAGTTGGTGTTTTCAGTATACTTCTCACTGTTGTCCAACACTTTGAGGGTGGTTTCCTGGACAAGGTCCTCGGCCGACTCCCTGTTGGCGGTCAGCCGGAAGGCAAAGTTCAGGAGGTTGTTCTGAAGGTCGAGGACCTTGGCGCGGATGGTAGCGGAATCAGTCATGGCGTCTTTGTTTTTCAGTTAACACTGTTTGCCGCGTTTGTCAGCTCACTGCGTGTTGACTGTGGTTTTTCAGTTCATTTTGTTTGATGTTAAAACGCCGTTTCGCAAAACGGCGGTTCACCGCGATAACATTTTTTAGCCAAATTTCACACTGCGCCACACTCCGCCGTTTGCGTCGGTATCCGGAAGAGCGTCCGTCCGAAATTGGGATTCCGAAATTGGAAGTATAAGAAAGATTGATTAATTTTGTTGTCCTTAAGTAGTTCTTAAATATCTCCAAGTAGTTCTTAAATATCTCCGCTGAAGTGAAAAAGACAAAGAAGGCCGGATTCTGGCTGCGCCGCCGTTCTCATCTGCCGATGATCATCATCGGCGGTATCTTCATCAGTGTCCTTTATTTTGATGACGAGACGTCGGTAAAGCTCAATATGGAATTCGACCGTCAGATAAACGCACTGAAAAAGGAGATTGCCCTGAATCAGGATTCCGCCCAATACTATCGCGAGCGCCGCGAGGGCATCGAACGCGGAAAGGCCGACCTCGAGCAGATGGCCCGAGAGCAGTTCCACATGCAGCGCCCGACAGAGGATGTCTTCCTCCTCTCCGACGGCCCCTCGAAGTCTCACCATGAACCGGCGGCGGAGCCTGAGCTGGAAGAAGAAAACAATCAGAACAGCAATGAAGAAAAAAGATAATCAGCAGCCGGCAAAGTCGCCGGCAGAGATAGAGACCCTTCGCCGAAAGGTGGAGTCCACCGCGACTTTCGGCATGCTCCTGGTCGCCGCCGGACTGGCGTTGCCTTTCATCAACCTTTTCTCCGAGGTCTGGAGCGAGGTCGGTCGCTGGGTCTATGCCGTCGGGGCGGTGATTTTCATCATCGCACGCATGGTCCGGGTCGATGACCCGGCTGACACGTTGCGAATCCGCCGACTGACCCGCCTTGAGTTCTGGGCCGGCGTGGCCTTCCTCATCGCCGTGGGCCTCTGGTTCTACAAGGCGATTAAATATCAGGGCATCGTCGGGGGCGCCGCCTTCGTCATCATGAAGGACACCGTCCTCTTCACCCTCGTGGGGGCCGGTATCCAGCTCGTGGCCTCGTGGATGATATACTTCGCGCGTAAGAAAAACAAGGCCCAGATGGAGTCCGAAAATCCGGAGTCTAAAAAATAATCGCCGGCAGTAAAGATATGGATGCTGAACGGATGCGGGTACTGACGGCCGATCAGGGAAACACCAAAATAAAGTTCACCCTTTTTGACGGCGGACGGAGGGTCGCCTCGGCGGCGGTGCGGACCGACGCGCCGGAGGAGATCCTTCCGGTCGTGGATTCATGGCATCCCGACGGCGGCATCTTCTCATCGGTCGGAAAGTTCGACATCCGTTTTGTCGAGACCCTCAGACAGTTGGTCGATGACCGGCTGCTGGTCCTTACGCCCCACACTCCGCTCCCGGTTGGGGTGGAATACGAGACACCGCAGACCTTGGGAGTGGACCGCCTCTCGACGGCTGTAGGGGCCTTCGCGCTGCTCGGGGGTAGGGGAGGGACAATCGCCGATTGTGGCTCCGCCCTGACTGTAGACGTGCTCAAGCCGGGGGGCTTGTTTGCCGGAGGGAGGATTTCGCCTGGTGTCATGATGAGGATGAAGTCCCTACATGAGTTCACCGCCCGTCTGCCGCTTGTCGAGCCTGAGGGTGACACACCCGTCTGCGGCCACTCGACGTCCACCGCCATTCGGTCCGGTGTCGTGCGCGGTATCGCCGGTGAGTTGGTGACGGCCGCCGCAGCATACGCGGCCATGACGGGGGGCGCACGCCTGTTGCTGACCGGCGGCGACGCCCCGCTTCTGGAGCCCTTCGTCAGGGAGTCTGTCGGCTCGCTCGGACTCGCGATGGACCTGCTGACGGTTCCCGACCTGCTGGACCGCGGGCTGCTGGAAATCTACCGCTTCAATCTCGACAAGTGATGGGAAGGCCCGGCTCCGGCTCAAAAAGTTTGGGCAACTTCATTGCTAATTGACAATATTTCGGTATTTTTGCGGTCTGAAACTGACCTGATTGCAGATGAAAAGAATATTCAAGGCGCTCTTCGCTGTCGGTTTTGCGCTCGTCATGGGCGTGTGCAGCGGTCGCGCACAGATAAATACACCCTATTCGATGTATGGCTACGGTATCCTCGGAGACCGCGCCACTTCGATGCAGCGTCAGATGGGTTCCGTCGGATACGCCATGCAGAGCGGACGACAGATAAACGTCATGAATCCGGCCTCTTATGCCGCCATTGACTCGCTGACGTTCCTTTTCGACATGGGGGCCGACATCTCGTTCCTCTGGAGCAAGGAGGGACAGGCCAAGGAGCACACCATCGGGGGCGGCCTCGATTACGTGACCATGCAGTTCCCCCTGGCCAAGTTCCTGGGCATGTCTGTCGGACTGGTCCCTTATTCTAACGTCGGCTACGCTTTCGGCAGTGAAATCAAGCACGGCGCGATGGAGAACCAGGGCAGCGGAGGCATAACCGAGGCATACCTCGGCCTTGGCGGCAAGATAAAGGATTTCTCGCTCGGCTTCAATGTCTCTTACGACTTCGGAACGATTCAGAACGATGTCTATTCCACTCCGCAGAACTCCGGTCAGACCCTGTTTGAGCATATCATGAAGGTGCGCGACTGGAATGTCGTTGTCGGCGCGCAGTATAAGTTCCGCCTCAATGCGAACGACAACCTGACGGCCGGCGTAACATGGTCGCCGAAGAAGAGCCTCCACGGCAGCACATGGGCGACAATCCAGGAGACCGTCTATGACTCGAAGCCTGACACTCTCGCCTCGTCTCGCCTCAGCGGCCGCTATCACCTCCCGATGTCGGTCAACGGCGGTATCTCGTTCCTTCACCAGCGCGTGTCGCGCCTGTTTGTCGAGGCCGACGTGACCTGGCAGCAGTGGTCCAAGACCCCCATGCCCGCTCTGATGAGCGACGCGCGTCCCGACCTCACGGTCTTTCAGGGTATGGCCTTCAAGGACCGTCTGCGTATCGCCGTCGGCGGTGAGTATATCCCCCAGCTGCGCGGAAACTACGGCCAGCGCATGGCCTACCGCCTGGGTTTCTCGTGGTGTAACGACTACCTCTCCATCCAGGGCAACCGCGTGCGCGAATTCGGGGTCTCCTGCGGTGTCGGCCTGCATACCCCGGGCGACAAGACGATGATTAACATCGGTGTCGAGTGGAAGAACCGCCGCGCGTGGCCCGACGCCCTAATCAGCGAGAACTACCTCAACATCACCTTGGGCGTCAACTTCAACGAGGTCTGGTTCTGGAAACGTAAGATTCGCTGATTTTCCCCGCGGGGTCGTTTGATTTATCCAACGGGTCACTTAAATAACAGCCAAACCGGCACAGCCTGGGTCTCTAACCTGAGTTACTGTCTGTAGTTACACCCTAAGTTACTGCCTGAGTCACTAATAAAAGAGTCATTTATCCGATTATGCGTCGTCTTCTGTCATGGGTCATCATCCTCCTGACGGTCTCGGGGCTCTCCGCCTGCATACATGAGAAAAAGGTGGACCGCGCCGGCGGCCTCAACCCCAAGCGGATGCCGACGATGAACTCCCATAATGTGGAGACGCTTATCTCTGACTCAGGTGTCGTGCAGTTCAAGATGCTGACCCCTCAGTGGCAGATTTTCGAGGAGGTCGACACGCCATATTGGCGTTTCCCGGATGGGCTGTATCTCGAACGCTTCGGCCCGGCCCGAAAGGTGATTGCCAGCGTGGCGGCCGATTCGGCCCGTTATTTCAAGAATATGCGCCTCTGGAGGCTCGACGGTCATGTGGAGATAAAGAAAATCCCCGGCGACCTGTTTCAGACCTCCCAGCTGTTCTGGAACGAGCGCTCTCACCGTGTGTACAGCGACTCCTTTGTCCATATAGAGACCCCGACTCACGTACTCGAGGGATACGGCTTCGAGTCGGACGACAACCTCACCCAGTACTCGCTCCGCACGCCGAGCGGCATCTTCCCCATTCACAACATCACACAATGACCATAGCATGACCATAGCCACCGCCATCATAATCACCATCATCGCCATCATCCTCTCCGGACTCTTCTCCGGCGTGGAGATAGCCTACGTGCAGTCAAACAAGGTGAAGATGGAGATAGAGGCGACTCGAGGCGGTGTCATTGACCGTATCATCCACCGTTTCTCTCACCACGAGGAGATGTTCATCTCGACGCTGCTCGTGGGCAACAATGTCGTGCTCGTCATCTACGGCATCACCTTCTCGTTCCTTGTCAACCCCTTCCTCGAGCTCTGGTTCCACAACGAGGCCATGGTGCTCATCGTCAACACCATCGTCTCTTCGGTCATCATCCTCTTCACCGGCGAGTTCCTCCCGAAGGCCTCTTTCCGCATCAATCCCAACCTCATGCTGAGGCTCTTCGCCCTTCCGGTTTACCTTATATACCTGATTCTGTATCCGGTGACCAAGTTCATCGAGGGACTCTCGCACCTGCTGATGAAGATGTTCGGCATCTCCACAGACAAGCCTATCGCCGCCGCGCTGACGATGGACGAGCTTGACGACTATCTCCAACAGTCGCTCGACGAGACACCCGACAAGGATGCCGTGGAGAACGAGGTGAAGATTTTCCGCAACGCCATAGACTTCAAGGATACCCAGATAGGGGAGTGCATGATTCCGCGAAACGAAATCGTGGCCGTCGAGCAGGGTGCCGTCACACGCGAGCAGCTGTTGAAGAAATTCATGGCCACGGGACTGTCGAAGATAGTGGTATATAAGGAAGACATAAACGACATAATAGGATATATCCACATCTCCGAGCTGTTCGAGACCGACAAGGACTGGACGACGCGTCTCAAGCCTGTCATCTTTACGCCCGAGACGATGCTGGCCAACAAGATGATGAGGCGCATGATGGCCGAGAAGCGTTCCATGGCCATTGTCATAGACGAGTTCGGCGGCACTGCCGGACTGGCCACGCTCGAGGACCTTGTCGAGGAAATCTTCGGCGAGATTGAAGACGAGCACGACCGTCACCGCGTAGTGGCCCGGCGCACGGGAGACAACACGTGGGAGTTCGGAGGACGCGCCGAGATAGAGCGCATAAACGAGGAGTTCGACCTTGACCTCAAGGAAGACGAGGACTACCACACCGTAGCCGGCTGGATTTTGAACGAGACCGAAGCACTCCCCTCGCAGGGTGACGTCATCAGCATAGACGACTACGACGTAGACATCCTCCGCATGTCGGCCGCCCGCATAGAGCTGGTCCGCCTCACCCGCCACGCCTAAAAATTTTTTCAACAAAAAAGTTTCAAAAAAGTTGGGTGGTATTAAAATTAATTGTAATTTTGTACCATAGTTGAAAACAAAATCTAATCTTCAGTCAAATGAGTAAGTCCTCCCCCTTCAAGAGCTCGGTTCTGAGTATGCAAGGAAATCTCTTTTCCTTCGCCCTCAAGCTTACCCTGAATAAAGAGGAAGCTCAGGATCTCGTGCAGGATACCACCCTCAAGGCGCTTCGCAACGAAGACAAGTTTGTTGAAAACACAAACTTCAAGGGTTGGATGCTCACAATCATGCGCAACATCTTCATCAACAACTATCGCAAGTCAACACGCGAGAACACCATGGTGGAGAGTGCCGACGAGTGCGACCGCATAAACATGGCGCAGTACTCCTCGGACAACCAGACCCCCGAAGGCGCCTACTCGATGGGTGAAATCTCCGGAATAATCGCCGCCATGCCCGCTGACTACCGCGAACCCTTCTCGATGCACGTTGCCGGTTACAAATACGAAGAAATCTCCGAGAAGCTCTCCATGCCCCTCGGCACCGTCAAGAGCCGCATCTTCTTCACCCGCAAGCGCCTCCGCGAAATCCTCAAAGACTACCGCTAAGCTTCAAGAGCTCTCGCTAAGCCCCTCGCGGCCTGTCGCTAAGAGCACCACCCTCAAGGTCCCTCGCCGCTAAGCGCTGGCAGAGTAGCAAGGAGAGCAAAGTCCCGAGGCTCAATGAGAGCAAAGCCCGAACCCCGGTGCCCAATCCGAAAGAAAACAAAGAGAAAAACAGACAACCTTACGAAAAGAAACGATAGAGATATATAAACTATCCTAACACTATTCCGGCAGGCCTGCGTAGAACTACGCGGGCCTGCCCCCATTTCGTCCCCACCCCCGTCCGACCTCCTTCATCCTACTCCGTTTTTTCGCTTCTTTTCGCCGCTTCTTTTCGCCGCTGCGGGTTTGCAACCCGCAGCTTATATGTCTAATATTGTGCGGGTTGCAAACCCGCACGGACGAGCAAGCTGATTCACAAGCACAGTTGTGGGTTGCAAACCCACAACGACGAGCATAAGCCCACAACGAAGAATACGGTCAACTCATTATTCCTGTCTTCAATTCATTCTGAAGATAATCATATACGTATTTGCTTCCTTGGAGATACAATCCCGTTTGTGGTTCTGACAACTTCTTGAATGTCTCCGATTCATAAACCGTATCTAATGCTGACGTCAGAGATACCCCGTAATCTTCCATGACATATCCGACCAGATCTTTGGTTACACCCTCCTTCAAATATTTAAACTCCTTAGTCATACAATTCGCCTCCGCTTTTCTTGCAAAAGAGGGAAAGACTCTCTATTGCTTCACTGAAACTTAAAGTATGCAATATGCCGTAGTTTCCTAAAACATAAGAAATGCCGTCATGAAACTTCAGATACTTATATGCCTGTGCCTCGCTTATTTTGAAATACTTGGCGAAGTCACTTATCAGAGCAATCACATACTCTATCATGTTTTTTGAATCACCCATGATATAAACAATTTTTAAGGGTTATCTACATAGGGTCTGTCGCATGCTGTCAACAAAGCTCAGTTTGTCAACCATAATCCCCTTCGAAGAAGATAAGGGCTATCGTCATAAAGAGATGACCTTTCAAAATTAGTCATTATTTATCAACCAAACAAACAGTGACAAAACATATTCACGTATGTAGAATAAACTGTCATCGGTACCTCTCTGACTATAAGCATTTTTAACGCTCTTTATTTTTGCGGTTTTTACTGGTAATGGATATTCTATAAAATATTGAATATCAGTAAATAAACGTATCTCGTTGAGAACTTTTGAAGGTAAAGGGTGGAAAATTCAATATAATGTTTTAACTTTGAGAGGTACTTAAGAGCGTCAATCTCAATTTTTTTGCTTAACTTTGTGTTGCCCGACGGAGGAGAAATACCGTCCGGCAAGAAAAGTGTCAAGCTTTCTTTCTCGGTTACATCGAATCGCCAATTCAACCAAACAGACCGGGGCAGAGTGAGATTAGACGCTCTTTCTGTGTTTGTCGCACTATCCTGCGGCCCTGCTGGCCGTATCTTAGCATAGGCAAATCCAGAGGGGCAGTTTATTCTACCCTATATCATCGGTCTGTGGGCTTTGGCGAGCCTGATGTAACTGTGATAGAGGTGAGATGAATTCCCCTCTTTTCTTTTTACCCTCACACAAACGACCATACAATCACCGTAAGAGGCAATGCTCCGGTTCCGACAGGTTATCCCTGCACCGTTCAAGTGGATTTCGGTGGCTTGGAGTCATATCAGACGGCAAAGACCGGTGACTACTTCACGGTTCGCTTCAAACTCGACGAGTACTGGTCGCTGACGGCACTGACCGTTAACGGTGAAGATGCTCTTGACAGCGAAGGCTGGGACGGTAATAACAGGCTTGACCTGATCCTCACGGCTGAAAACACCAATATCAATGCCGAGGCATCGTTCAACGGTGAGATAATCGAGGTGCCGACAGGGGTGGCTGAGCTCGAAAGCGGTGTCAAGATTAGTGTTGAGAACGGTCTGCTCGTAATCCGCGACGCACAGATTGGCCAGGAAATCTGCATCTACAATGTAGCCGGCCAGGTGCTGAAGAACATCACGGCGACCTCCGATTCAATGAAGATTCAGCTGAGCCACGGCATGAT
>CAZUAK010000082.1:0-9264 GCA_964618395.1 uncultured Sangeribacter sp. | reverse complement strand
CAGAAGATCTGCAAGGTGATGGATCTGGCCATGAAGATGGGCGCTCCCGTCATCGGCCTCAACGACTCGGGCGGCGCTCGTATCCAGGAGGGCATCAACGCACTGGCAGGCTACTCTGAGATCTTCCAGCGCAACATCCTCGCCTCTGGCGTAATTCCCCAGATCTCCGCTATCCTCGGCCCCTGCGCCGGCGGCGCAGTTTACTCTCCGGCACTGACCGACTTCACCATCATGGTCAAGGGTATCTCCTACATGTTCCTCACCGGTCCCTCAGTTGTGAAGACCGTGACCGGCGAAGACGTAACCCAGGAGCAGCTCGGCGGCGCTTCGGTACACGCTTCAAAGTCTGGCGTTACCCACTTTGCATGTGAAGACGGCGAAGAGGCCCTCCAGCTCATCCGCAAACTCATGAGCTACATCCCCCAGAACAACCTGGAGGAGACCCCCATCGTGAACTGCACCGACCCCATCGACCGTCTCGAAGACAAGCTCAACGAGATCATCCCCGACAGCCCCAAGCGCTCATACGACATGTATGACGTCATCGGCGCCGTCATTGACAACGGTGAGTTCCTCGAGGTTCAGCGCGAGTATGCAAAGAACATCATCTGCGGTTTCGCCCGCTTCAACGGCCAGAGCGTAGGCGTGGTTGCCAACCAGCCCAAGGTGCTCGCCGGCGTTCTCGACTGCAACGCTTCTCGCAAGGCTGCCCGCTTTGTGCGCTTCTGTGACGCCTTCAACATCCCTCTGGTGACCCTCGTTGACGTCCCCGGCTTCCTCCCCGGCACCGGTCAGGAGTACAACGCAGTCATCCTTCACGGCGCAAAGCTCCTCTACGCTTACGGCGAGGCTACCGTGCCCAAGGTGACCGTAACTCTGCGTAAGTCATACGGTGGCTCCCACATCGTGATGAGCTGTAAGCAGCTCCGCGGCGACGTGAACTACGCTTGGCCCACTGCCGAAATCGCAGTCATGGGTGGCGAAGGCGCAGTCGGCGTCCTCTACGCCAAGGAGGCCAAGAACCAGGCTGACCCCGCTGCATACCTCAAGGAGAAAGAAGAAGAGTACACCGCTCTGTTCGCAAATCCGTATAACGCCGCCAAGTACGGCTACATCGACGACGTTATCGAACCGCGCAACACCCGCTTCCGCATCATCCGCGCCCTGCAGATGCTGGCCACCAAGAAGGTGACCAACCCCGCGAAGAAGCACGGAAACATTCCTCTCTAATCACACATTAGAAATAAGCAGGCCGGAGCCCCCGAAGGACCATGTCCCCACGGGACTCCGGCTTCAAAAATTAACTTTATGATTAAAAAGCACTTTCTCTCAGGTCTGATCTGTCTGTCTCTGAGCATCGCCCCGCTGGCGGGATATGCCCAGGACGACGTGATAAACCGCCAGAGCGAGGAACCGGTGGAGCAGACCCTGCCCGACGGTCAGGTAGCCCTCGAGGCCGACGACGTCAACTCCACTCCGGAAAACGTCATCATCGAGAGCGAGACCGCACGCCGCGAAGCCCAGATGATCAAGGCCGGAAACCTCAAGGAAAACGACTCGAGCGGTGCGGCCGTGACCATCATCGCCATGGTCATCGTCATCGGCGCCCTGGTCCTGCTCAGCCTCCTCTTCCTCGGTTTCGGCAAAATCTCATCGTCGCTCCTCTCAAAGAAGAAGGCCGCCGCCACCGGCAAGTCTGTCGCCGAAGTGACCGACCACGAGGAACACCTCGACTCCGGTGAGGTCATCGCCGCCATCGCCGCCGCGCTCGCCGAACACTTCGGCCAGGGTCACGACCTCGAAGACACCATCCTCACCATCCGCCGGATGAAACGTTCATACTCGCCGTGGAACTCCAAAATCTACAACATGCGCGAGCTCCCCAACGTCAAGCACGCCTCGCGCTGACCGGCACTCTCCTCACAGCATAACCTCTCTGCTCGAATACAAAACCTTTTCTTAATCACTATCACTTATGTCTCTTAAGGAATATAAATATAAAATCAACGGCATCAAGTTCAATGTGGGTGTCGGAGATGTCGTCGACAACACTGTCCAGGTGATGGTCAACGGTACCCCCTATACCGTCGAGCTCGACAAGGCCCCGATGCAGAAGACCACAGTCTCCGCGCCGGCGAAACCCGCCGCGGCCGCTCCGCGCACTGAAACAGGCGAGAAGGTCATCTCCAAGCCGGCTGCTTCGTCTGCCGCAGGCGCCGTCAAGAGCCCGCTGCCCGGTACCATCATGAGCATCTCCGTCAAGGTCGGCGACACCGTCGCCACGGGCGCAACGGTCTGTGTGCTCGAAGCCATGAAGATGGAAAACGATGTCCACAGCGACAAGGCCGGTACCGTAAAACAGATCCTCGTCAACCCCGGCGACACCGTCCTCGAGGGCACTGACCTCATGATCATCGAGTAAATTAAACTAACCCAATGTTATTAGCCGCAACCCAATCTTTCGGTGATTTCCTGGCTGAGTCGCTCTCGACCTTCTGGCACTTCACCGGATTCTATAACTGCGAGTGGACCAACATCGTGATGCTCGTTGTCGGATGTTTCTTCGTCTGGCTCGCCATCAAGAAGAACTTCGAGCCCCTCCTGCTCGTACCCATCGGCTTCGGTATGCTCATCGGTAACATCCCGTTCCAGCCCGGCATGGAGATCGGTATCTATGAACCTGGCTCGGTGCTCAACATTCTATATAACGGTGTCGAAAAGGGATGGTATCCCCCGCTCATCTTCCTCGGCATCGGCGCGATGACCGACTTCTCGGCCCTGCTGGCCAACCCGAAGCTGATGATCATCGGCGCCTGCGCCCAGTTCGGTATCTTCGGTGCCTACATGCTCGCGCTGCTTCTGGGCATGGATCCCCTCTCGGCCGGCTGTGTCGCCATCATCGGCGGAGCCGACGGCCCGACTGCCATCTTCACCACCTCGAAGCTCAACCCGGCGCTGCTGGGTGCCGTGGCCGTCTCGGCCTACAGCTACATGGCCCTCATCCCCCTCATCCAGCCCCCGCTGATGCGCCTGTTCACAACCGACGCCGAGCGCAAGATAAAGATGAAGCCTGCACGCGTCGTGAGCCAGAACGAGAAGATCATCTTCCCCATCGTCGGCCTGATGCTGACATGCTTCATCGTCCCCTCCGGCATCCCCCTGCTCGGCATGCTCTTCTTCGGCAACCTCCTGCGTGAGAGCGGCGTGACCACTCGCCTGGCCAAGACAGCCTCCAATGCGATGACCGACATCGTCACCATCCTGCTCGGCCTGACTGTCGGCGCTTCAACACAGGCTGACAAGTTCCTGACCGTAGACACCATCAAGATCTTCGGCCTCGGCTTCATTGCCTTCATCATCGCCTCGTCTGCCGGCGTGCTCTCTGTCAAGGTCTTCAACCTCTTCCTGAAGAAAGACAAGAAGATCAACCCGCTTATCGGCAACGCCGGCGTGTCTGCCGTGCCGATGGCGGCCCGCATCTCGAACAACCTCGGTCTCGAGTACGATCCGACAAACTACCTGCTCATGCACGCCATGGGCCCGAACGTGGCCGGTGTCATCGGCTCGGCCGTTGCTGCCGGTGTGCTCCTCAGCTTCCTCGGTTGATGCGTTTTCATATCTCAAACTTTGTAGTCTAAACATCTACAATGACATAGCGACGGCCGTCTGTCAATCTGACAGGCGGCCGCGATTTTTTTACTGAGCGGACACTTAAATTTAACTAAAGTTAAATAATATTTTTTGTCGCGACACTGCTAAACTTTTACCGCCGGGGGTATGTTTAAATAATGCGTAAGTTCCACTAACCTCTGACCTCTGACTTATACCATGATCACAGATAAGGTAATCAAAGAAATCTACAAGAAGTTCCCCCGGCCGCCGAAAGACCGGGCCGATCTTCAGTTAGATTACTTCGTGCCCCTTCTTCAGGAAAACCACAACATACAGGTTGACGACGACGAGGTGATACTCAGCGACCTTGAGGAGTTCAACCCCTTCCGCCGCTTTCTTCTGCGCCGAGTGTGTGCCATCCTTGAGTTCACGAAGTTCGTGGCCATCGTGCTGCCCACCCACATCCTCTTCCTCGGAAAAGATGACCGCGCGATGAGGATTCACATGAAGCCCACACCGGAGCCTTCGCTGATGGACCGCATCTTCGGACGCCACTGAATAGCCTCCGCGTTCACAAACCTATCGACCCGCACCCTCCCCGGCGCGGTGTTTTTTTTGCCCATGGTGAAAACCGTAGGGGAGGGTAGCCGCCCGCCCAAAGATGGCCCGAGCACCCCCAAAGAAGGCGCAACGGTGAAAAACTAAAATCTTTTGTTGCATTAATCAAACAAAACAATTAATTTCGCACGTGCTTTCGGGAACAATCCCCCGGCACTCACGTTATACCTATGCTCATGAAAGAGCCGACTCCTCTTGGACCCTGTCTTTGGATATGGGTTCTTAAAAGGGGGAGACTGCGCCGAAAAGAGCAAAACCTTAAAGACAGAAAAAGAATTCGATTTAGATATACGCTATTCCTAAATATGGTTTACCGTTTTAAACTCGTAAGTGAAGAAGTCACCAACTTCAATCGTGTAATTGAAATTGATGCAGAATCGACTTTCGCGGACTTCTGCAATGCCATTCTTGACAGTGTCGGGTTCACAAAGGATGAGCTGGAGACCTTTTATATCTGTGACGAAGACTGGGAGCGTCAGGAACAGGTCAGCCAGAGCGACAGAGGCTCGGCCTCTGACCGCGACATCTGGATGATGGACGAGACTCCCGTCGGCGACCTTGTGGACGAGACCGGCCAGCATCTCGAATTCGTCTTCGACTATATGAACGACCGTTCCTTCTTCATGGAGCTGAAGGAGATCTATCCCTCGCGTCACCTCTCCACACCCCTGGTGACCGTGAAGACCGGACGGCCGCCCCATCAGACTGTCGAAGTCTCCGAACCGGAAATTAAATCAATCCCTCCCGTGACTAAGGAGGCACCCATAGAACCGACCGACCTCGACGCCGACTTTTTCGGCGACTCCGAATATGACGAAGAGGAGCTCGACGGCCTCAACATGGAGGACTGATATCACTCAAGTTAACTTTTAATCTCTAATAATATGGAAAAACCTTATGTTCTCGGAGTCGACATAGGCGGAACGAACACCGTCTTCGGTATCGTTGACGCCCGTGGCCAGGTCGTGGCCAGCGACTCTATCAAAACCCAGATGCACTCTGACTTTGACGACTATGTGGCAGAGCTGCACGAAGCTGTCTCGCGTCTTCTGCGCATGAACGACGCTGAGGATAAGATCAAGGGCATCGGTATCGGCGCGCCCAACGCAAACTACTACACCGGCGAAATCGTAAACTGCGTCAACCTCCCCTGGGGCAACGTCGTTCCCATCGCCGAAAAAGTGTCTGCCGCCTTCGGTGGCGTGCCCGTCGGCATCACCAACGACGCCAACGCCGCCGCCCTCGGTGAAATGACCTATGGCGCCGCACGCGGTATGAAGGACTTCATCATGATCACTCTCGGCACCGGCGTAGGCTCCGGTATCGTAGTCAACGGTCAGATGGTCTACGGACACGACGGTAACGCCGGCGAACTCGGCCACCTCGTTGTCAAGCGCAACAACGGCCGTATGTGTGGCTGTGGCCGCACAGGCTGTCTCGAGACCTA
The DNA here is from genome assembly GCA_964618395.1 of uncultured Sangeribacter sp. GTDB lineage: Bacteria > Bacteroidota > Bacteroidia > Bacteroidales > Muribaculaceae > Lepagella. Next base: position 3,587 of record CAZUAK010000082.1, on the reverse strand, counting down.
TTGCTCGGCCACCGGCGTGGCCCGCACAGCCCGCGAGTTCCTCGAAATCCGCACCGAAGACTCCCTGCTCAGAAAACTCGACGTCGAAGCCATCACCTCTAAGGATGTCTATGACGCAGCCGTACAGGGTGACAAACTCGCAATCGAAATCTTCGACTCTACCGGAAAGATTCTTGGCGAAGCCCTCGCCGACATGGTGACTTTCTCATCTCCCCAGGCAATCATCCTCTTCGGCGGTCTGGCCAAGAGCGGTGACCTCCTGATGCGTCCGCTCAAGGAGTCTTTCGAAAAGTCCCTCATGCCCATCTTCCGCGGAAAGACAAAAATCATCCTTTCTGAGCTCAAGGAAAGCGATGCCGCCGTCCTCGGCGCTTCGGCCCTCGGTTGGGAAGCCAAGTTCGTGGCCCAGGCCGTGAAAGAAGCAGAAGAATAAACACACCATTTATTTGTCCATTATCGACCATTTTGTCCGTGCGGGTTTGCAACCCGCACGTTTTTTTCGTCCGTTTCGTCCGTTACCGTCCGTGCGGGTTTGCAACCCGCACGATATTAGGTTATAAGCTGCGGGTTGCAAACCCGGAGCGACGTTAAGCGACGTTAGCATTCTGATTAGAAACATAAAAAATAAGCCTGCCGGATTCAAAACCCGGCAGGCTTATTTTTTCATTGTCTCATGGAGACTGGATTATTTTTTCTCGTCTGCTTTCTTGTTGATGAACACCAGCTCGTCTCCCTTGCGGTCGATGACGATGGGGTTCTCGCGGTCAACCTTCTGTGCCAGAATGTCCTTCGACAGCTGGTTGAGGACAAGACGCTGGATGGTTCTCTTCACGGGGCGTGCACCGAACTCGGGATCATAGCCGTCTTCGGCAAGAAGCTCGAGCGCCGGCTTGGTCACTGTCAGTGACACTCCGTTAGAGGCCAACATCTTACGCACGCTGTTCACCTGGATATCCACAATCTCCTGGATCTCCTTCTTGTTCAGCGGGGTGAACATCACGATCTCGTCGATACGGTTCAGGAACTCCGGACGGATCTTCGCCTTCAGCAGGTCGAGGACATCCTCTTTTGTCTTGTAGATGATTTCCTCGCGCTCATCCTCGGTCTTATCGTCGATGCCCTTGAAGGCCTCGCGGATAAGGGGAGAACCCTCGTTAGAGGTCATGATGATGATGGTGTTCTTGAAGTTGATGAAACGTCCCTTGTTGTCGGTCAGACGGCCGTCGTCAAGAACCTGAAGAAGGATGTTGAACACATCGGGATTGGCCTTCTCGATTTCATCGAAGAGCACTACGCTGTAAGGTTTACGGCGAACGGCCTCTGTCAGCTGACCCCCTTCGTCATAACCTACATATCCCGGAGGCGCTCCGACAAGTCTGGAGACGGAGTGCTTCTCCATATACTCCGACATGTCGATACGGGTCATCATGTCTTCGTCGTCAAAGAGGTATTCGGCCAGGGCCTTTGCCAGCTCGGTCTTACCGACACCGGTAGTACCCAAGAAGATGAACGAGCCTATCGGGCGGCGCGGGTCGTTCAGACCGGCGCGCGAGCGGCGGACGGCGTCGGCGACAGCCTTGATGGCCGCATCCTGACCGACAACGCGTTTGTGAAGTTCCTCTTCGAGGTGGAGCAGTTTCTCCTTCTCGCTCTGGGCCATCTTCTTGACAGGTATGCCGGTCCAGCGTGATACAACCTCGGCGATGTCTTCGGCGTCGACTTCCTCCTTGATCATAGCCCCTTCGCCCTGGAGGGCATGCAGCCGCTCCTGGATTTCGGCATTCTCAGCTTCTTTCTGCTTAATCTTGGAGTATTCGATTTCGGCAACCTTAGCATAGTCACCCTCGCGCTTGGCCATCTCGGCCTCGTGCTTGAGCTGCTCTATGTCTATCTTGTTCTGCTGAATCTTGTTGATTTCGGTCTTCTCGGCCTGCCATTTTGCCTTCAGCTCCTTCTCTGTGTCGCGAAGGTTGGCGAGGTCCTCGTCGATTTCCTTTATCTTGTAGTCGTTGCCTTCGCGCTTGAGGGCCTCGCGCTCAATCTCGAGCTGGGCAATCTTACGCTGGGCCTCGTCGAGTGCCTGTGGCATGGAGTCCATCTCCAGGCGAAGCTTCGAGGCGGCCTCGTCGATAAGGTCGATGGCCTTGTCGGGAAGGAAACGGTCGGTGATGTAGCGCACCGAAAGCTGAACGGCGGCCACGATGGCCTCGTCCATGATGCGCACCTTGTGGTGGTTCTCATATCTCTCCTTCAGGCCACGGAGGATTGAGATGGCCGACATCTCGTCAGGCTCGTCAACCATGACTTTCTGGAAACGGCGTTCAAGCGCCTTGTCCTTCTCGAAATATTTCTGATACTCGTCCAGCGTGGTGGCGCCGATAGAGCGGAGCTCACCGCGGGCCAGGGCCGGTTTGAGGATGTTGGCGGCATCCATGGCTCCTTCGCCCTTGCCGGCGCCGACGAGCGTGTGGATCTCGTCGATGAAGAGGATTATCTCGCCGTCGCTCTGAGTGACTTCGTTGACGATGGCTTTCAGACGCTCCTCGAACTCACCTTTATATTTCGCACCGGCCACCAGCGCACCCATGTCGAGCGAGTAGATGACCTTTGACTTCAGGTTCTCGGGGACGTCGCCGCGTACGATACGGTGGGCGAGTCCCTCGGCGATGGCCGTCTTACCGGTGCCCGGTTCGCCGACCAGCATGGGGTTGTTCTTGGTTCGGCGTGACAGGATCTGGAGCACTCGGCGAATTTCCTCATCACGGCCGATAACGGGGTCGAGTTTACCGCTGCGGGCACGGTCGTTGAGGTTGATGGCATATTTTGACAATGCCTGATATGTGTCTTCGGCGTTCTGAGCCGTAACCTTGTTTCCTTTACGCAACTCTGAGATGGCAGCGGCCAGACCGTCAACGGTTATGCCGGCATCTTTAAGGATTCGTGAAGCGGAGCAATTGGTTTTCAGGATACCCATGAGCATAGCCTCTACAGAGACATATTCGTCTCCGAGCGACTTGGAGTAGTCGACGGCTTTCTGGAGGGCATCGTTACTTTCTCGCGAGAGGAAGACCTCGCCGCCCGACACCTTCGGCAGCGCCTTGATGTCGCGGTCGATACCCATTTTCACCGCGCCGAGATTGGCACCCAACTTCTGAAAGACGAAATTGATGATGTTTTCGCTTTCATCGATCAGCGCCTTGAGAATGTGAACCGGCTCTATCTGCTGCTGGCCTTCGGCCTTAGTCAGCTCAATAGCCTTCTGGATCACCTCCTGCGACTTGATAGTGAAATTATTAAAGTTCATACAATATAGGTTTAAGTGTTTTTCACGTTTTCTATGCCATTAAAACGCCCCGCCCCCGCAAAAGGTTCGGCCCCATACCCCAGAGTATACAGTGTGGACAGTCGGATTGCATGGTATCGGCCGTCAGATAATTGCATTAGCACGGGCGTCAGATAAACTCACCATTTCAGAAAGTGCCGTCAAGATCTGCGTGAGAAGGAAAATCTTTTAAATCCCCAAAAGGAATAAAGACTAAGTAAAAAGCATTGGGACGCGACCCTACAATCTGGCGATGATGTAAAAT
>CAZUAK010000081.1:0-9402 GCA_964618395.1 uncultured Sangeribacter sp. | reverse complement strand
AGAATATTCAGGAGAATATTCAGGGCGCTTCCACACCGCCTCACGCCGAAGGGATGAGACATGAATTTTGCGGAAGGGAGAGGCTTAACAGGGAATCGATTAAACACCATAATATCAGTAAAATGAAACTTAGCTTTATCAGGACCACGCTCGCAGCAGCCGCTGTATGCGCGACGTTCTCGATGTCTGCAGCAGACAAGCCGAGCTTCTGGGTACCCACCGAGAAGGGTATGCCCATGTGGACCGGCATGTCGGACAACGGACAGTGGGGTGTCGCCAACATCGCTCCGAGCGTAGACGGCAGCACCGAGCCCATCGGAGGTATACTCTTCGACATCAACTCGCGCAACTACACGACCGTCGCCCCGAGAATCTATTGGATGAGTTTTAATGACGTGACCGACGACGGCAAGATCGTTGTCGGCACCACTGACGGCAGCCCCGCCTACTACAACACCGAGACGGAGAAGTGGACCATCCTTCCCAGCCTCCAGTCTTCATGGTCGGGCGGCATCATCCTCAAGGTGACACCTGATGGAAAATATGGTGTCGGCTACTCTCAGCCCCAGTATAACGAGTGGGGTCAGTTCTACGGCACCATGTGGGACCTTGAGAACGGCACCGTCGTTCCCCTCGGCGAGAACGCCCCCTACCTCAACGCCCAGGGTGAAGACCCCGAGGCTGTGAAGATCAGCAGCGTCTCTCCCGACGGCCGCTATCTCGTTTACGAAATCGCATGGTATATCGGCGGTGAAGGCTGGTGCGCCCTCTACGACCGCATCGAGGACAAGGTTTATCCCCTCGGCTGCGTTGTCAACGGCAACAACGTCGTCACCACCGACGACTCCGGCTTCGGCGCAATCTCCGAGCCCTACATGAGCCCCAACGGCCGCTACATCACCGGCTCCTGCTATGACCTTCGCAAGGGTGACGAGTACGCGGCGCTGCTCCCCTGTCTCTATGACGTGGAGACCAAGAGCCGCGTGGTTTACGCTTCGAGCGAAGACGAGGATATCCTCGCCACCATGGTCCTTGACGACGGCACCGTCATCGGCGCCCGCCCGTCTATGAACCCGGCCCGCGACGCACTCGTTCGCCACGGAAACTACTTCTATCCCCTGGCCGACATCTTCAGACAGGTCTACAACGTCAACCTCGAGGCCGAGACTGACGGCGTGGGTATCGTAACCGGTACTCCCCAGTTCACCTCTGCCGACGGCCGCACCTGGTACATGATGGCCACCGCCACATATCATGACGGTTACCTCATCCAGCTCCCCGAGTCTATCGGTGAGGCCTGTGACCGCGTGAACCTCCTGAGCGGATATTCCATCTATCCCGCTTCCGGCTCGAGCTTCTCCGAGATTTCGAATGTCGACATCATCTTTGACCGTCCCATCGGTCTGGTCGGCGGCGCACGCCATATCCGCCTGATGGACGAGGAGGGCAACGTTGTCGCCACAGCCGAGGGTGTGAACGTCCCCGATAACCAGAACAACCGTCTGAACTTCTACTTCCGTCCCACCGAACTGGTGGCCGGCAAGAAATACACCATCACCCTGCCCGAGGGCTTCGTGACCATGGCCGGAGACACCGAGATGAAGGCTCCGGAAATCAAGATCACCTATATCGGACGCCGTGACGGTCAGATCGCCATGACCGGCGTCACTCCTCCGGACAACACCCTGCTGGCCGAGTTCTCCAACTCCGCCTCTCCCATCACGATGACCTTCGACACCGACGTGGCCATCAACGACTACAGCAACGTCTACCTCTACCGCACCGGTTCTGAGGAGCCCGTCGTGAACGTAGTCCTCTACGCCGAAGGCAATCAGGTCATCGCATATCCCGCCATCGCCCAGCACCTCTTCAAGGGCTACAGCTACACCGTCGAGATCCCCGAAAACACCATCACCGACCTTTCAGGCCGTGGCGGCAACGAGGAGATCATCCTCCACTATGACGGCTCGTACGTAAACCAGGGTTCTGACGACGACAAGTACATCTGGCACGAAATCTTCGGTGACAACGGTTACCAGGGCATGCTCTTCTACGAAGGCGACCACCTCGCTCCCGGCTCTGTAGCCACCTCATGGGGCTTCGAGCAGGACACCACTCCCTGGCTCTTCCTGCGCGGCAGCGAAACCTCCGACGACTGGTGTATCGGCTCTCACTCAATGTACATGCCCGCCGGCAAGTCTGACGACTGGTTCACCTCCACCCAGCTCTACATCCCCGACTCTAACTGCTTCCTCCGCTTTGAGGCCCAGTCTTACCTCTTCAATAAGGAAGACCACCTGAAAGTATACATCCTCGAGACCAACGACATCTATCAGTATGCCGACGACGCCTACATCAACCGCATGCGCACCGAAGGCAAGATGATCGCCGACCTCACCCTCACCCCCGGTGAGTCTCAGGAAGGCCTCGAAGGCGACTGGACCGAGTATACCTACGACCTCAGCGAGTATGCCGGCAAGAACATCTACATCGGCTTCTGCAACGAGAACGACAACCAGAGCGCAATCTTCATCGACAACGTAGCCGTTGAACGCGACCTTTCGTTCTTCACCACCTTCAACCACAACCAGTATGTCGTTGACCAGGACAATATCCTCATCGAGCCGGTTGTGACCATCGGTTCCGCACTCTCCGAGTTCATCGGCCTGGACGCCATCCTTCTTGACGCCGACAACAACGAGATCGACAACTACACGCTGACCGAGCAGAACCTCGGCGAGGGTGACGTCGTGACCATCAACTTCACCAAGCCCCTGCCGCTGAAGAAAGGCACAATCAACAACTACACCCTCCAGGTAACGCTCAACTCCAAGAACGGCACCCCCGAGACCGGCAACATCCTCGGTCAGGTTTACAACCTCCTCTTCTCTCCGGAGAAGCACATCGTAGTCGAGGAGTTCTCCGGCCGCCAGTGTGCAAACTGTCCTCTGGGCATCGTGGCCATGACCAACCTCGAGAAGTCGTTCGGCGAGGCTATCCTCCCCGTAGTACTGCGCTGCTACGAGGGTGACGTGACCGGCGCCACCGTGATGCAGTACAACACCTTCCTCGGCATGACCGCAGCCCCCATGGGCCGTCTCAACCGCGGTCCCGCAACCGCCCCGATGGTAAGCGTTGACGGCGACTATCAGTTCTCCGGCCGCGCATACGACAACGACGTATGGTTCGACGTTGCCGGTGACGAAATGAAGATCACCCCCCTGCTCGAAGTTACCGGTACCGGTAAGTACAACGACCAGGGCGAGGTCATTGCAGACTTCAACCTCCGCGCCGCCATCGACCAGAAGGAACAGTCCATCGGCCTGTTCGCAGTCCTGCTCGAAGACAACCTCAAGCTCCCGCAGCTCAACAACTACTATACCACTGACGACGCCGACCTGCTCCCCTGGAGCGTAGGCGGCGAATACGCACAGCGTCTCGTACCCAACGCAGTCTTCAACGACATCGCCCGCGGTGCGTACGGTGACACCTTCTACGGCTCGCTCGGCCTCGTGCCCTCCAACCTCACCGGCGGTGAGACCTACAGCGCACGCGTGACCGGCTATCTGCCCCCGGTAGAAGACATGGTGCTCGACAACTGCAAGATGGTCCTCATGGCTATCGACACCGCTACTGGCCGCGTCATCAACGCCTGCAAGACCACCTTCGAGTGGACCGACGAGAGCAAGGTTGCCGAAATCGCCGGCGAGAACGCCTCCATCAAGCTGAACAACGGCCTGGTTGAAATCGCCGGTGTCGAGGGTGGCTTCGTGGCTGACGCCTACACCATCGACGGCAGCGCTGTCGCTCACGTTGAGGCTGAAGGCAACGGTGTGCTCGACGTGCCTGCAGGTCTGGTCATCGTCCGCGTGCAGACCGTGAACGGCACCATCGTCCGCAAGTTCATCGTCCGCTAATGTCCAACTGAGTTTTTAACTCACACACTACACACAAGATGAAAAAGAAAGAGAGTCCGTCAATCCCCCTGAAAAGGAATTGAGGGACTCTCTTTGCTCTTTGCATAACCATTATTTCCCTAACCAACACTTAATCAATGAAACTGAACACTACAGTGAGCCGTATGTGGGCCAAGGCATGTCTCGCAGCGGCTGCGATCTGTGTTTCGGCGACCGCTTTCGCGGCTGAGGAATTCCCTAACAACGGGACGCTTCAGGCCAACACGGATTATCTGCTCACAGGCAATGTAGACCTCAGGGCAGTGTATGTTCCCGATCAGTCAGGAACCATCATCTACACTCAGGGCAACGCCGTGACACCCTATCACGACGCCAACTATGAGCAGGTTTACGCGCAGGATGAATACCACTTCCTCAGCTATCTCGACCAGAGATACACCATCGACGTGACCGAAGGTGAACCCGTTTACTTCCTTTGCTCCGCTCTTGAACTCGCGTTCGGAGCAGACGGCACCATCTTCCGCATCGACAAGGACCAGCCCGTAGAGGTTGTGATGTATGACACCACTCCCGGCACTGTCATCGGCACCACTTCTGGCTTCAACGAGATGACTGTCACCTTCAACCAGCCCGTGACCGTTGAGTCTATCGTGATGTCAGTCGACGGCACATCGACCTCAGCTAAGATCAGTTCCTCGCCGGTGGCCAACATCAATGTCTTCATTCCCTACGTAAACACTCTGAAGAGCTGGTATAACACCGGCGCGCTCGTAGGCGGCGAAGACCTCACCATCACCCTCTCCGGCATCAAGAACGCCCAGGGCAAGGAATACAAGAACGGTGAAGACCTCGTTCTCCACTACAAGGCCGCTCCGAAGAGCACCACACTGCTCAGCTATAAGGAGCCCAATCCCTTCATGTCTTACTGGAAGCAGGGCGATCCCGCCGCTGTAATGACAGTGACCTATGACGGCAACATCTCTCGCGCCGACTATGAGCTCACCTTCGGCAACTTCGAGGCTGAGATTCCTGACGGCTACTATGAGGTGGGCGGCTCTGACATGGCCGACAGCCCCGCCAAGGTGACCATCGAGAACAACGTTGTCAAGATCGACTTCGCCGGCTATCAGCGTCGTCCCCAGGACATGGTTCCCTCAGGCACAAACTACGGCAACCTCGTGGCCAAGGTCTTCGCTTATGACGAAGCAGGCCAGCCCGTACAGGGCAGCGGTCAGGGTCAGGTCGGCAGCTTCGACGTAGCCCTCAACTATGTCTACATCACTCCCGCCGAACTCCGTCCCATCTTCACTCCTGCTCCCGGCGGCACACTGAACGGTGAGGAAAACCTTGAGATCCGCCTCTACGACTACGACAAGATCGAGTTCACCGGCGTTCAGTTCGAAATCGAAGGCGCCAACACCATCATCGTTCCGAAGTCTGACGTCACTGTCAAGGCCGGCACCAACAATGACTGGACCCTCATCGTTCCCATCCCCGCCGAGGCTAAGGACAACAGCAAAAAAGTTGTCGTTACGCTCGACGGTCTGATCTCTGTCGACGGCGTTGACCACTCAAACGACATCCGCGCGGTCTACAACGGTTTCACCATCACCACTTTCGAATACTACAGCGCCAACGGCCAGCTCATCACTTCTCGTGAGCTCCCCGAGTTCGCAGCTGACTCCAAGCTTCAGGTCCTCACCAACGTGAGCGAGCAGTATCCTGACATGTATATGGAATATGAAGTTCTCCGCATGGTCAAGGACGGCGAGCCCGAGAGCGTCAAGCCCGCTTCTTACATGGTGCGCACCACCGATCCCTTCGACGGCAGCGTCATCTACACTCAGGAGTTCCCGATGAGCGTCAAGCTCGTCCGCAACGAGGAGTATCACCTCGTCTTCACTGCATATCAGGACGAAATGTCTCGCTGGATGGGTGTTGAGCCCCTCGGCAGCGAGTATGTTGTCTTCACCGGCACTACCGAGCCGTTCCGCTTCAGCAGCATCGTTCTCGAAAATGTTGACCCCGAAAACGGTACTGAAATCGAACCCGATCAGACTCAGTTCACTCTGTCGTTCAACGGCCTCGTGAAGATGGACGGCCAGTCTTCTTACATCACCTACGGTGGCGGCGTAGAGACTCCGTTCGCTTCTATCGAGCCCATCGACTCTGAGGACGGCGTTTACGCAAACACCTGGACTGTTACCATCCCCGATTGGTATATCGCTTCCTTCAAGGCTGAGTTCCTCTCAATGTGCATCATCGCTACCGACGAAAACGGTTATCTCGTTGAGGGTAACGAGGGCTTCGAAGAGGGTTCTTACATCCGTCTCGAGTACCCCGTTGCCGGTGTAGGTGAAAACTCTGACTTCTATGTTACTCCCGCCGAAGGTGAGGTTGAGAGCCTCCTCAACTTCGAAGTTGGCTGTCCCAACGAGGCTACCGGTCTGACCTGGAACGATGACCTCGCTATCGAGCTCGTTAACCGTGCCGACCGTCAGCTCATCCAGCAGTTCACCATGAGCGACATGCAGGTTGTAGCTCTCGACCAGGAGGGCAACGACCTTCCCGCTGACTGCGATCCCTCTGAGATCAAGACCACCGTAGTTCGCTTCTCCCTCAACTCTGAGGTGACTGAAGCAGGCGTATACCTGCTCACTATCCCGAAGGGCTTCTTCCAGTTCGGCGAGCAGTTCACAACAACTGTAAACTCTGCCACCGACATCGCATACAACATCATCGGTGGTGAAACTCCCGAGGCAGACTACACCGTTACTCCCGAGCCCGGCGCAGTGACTGAGCTTTCTGAAATCGTTCTCGACTTCGCAGAAGGTCCCATGCTCAGCGAAGGCTTCCCGACCCTTAAGATCGACGACAACGAGCCCATCAGACTCGACGATCCTATGGTTGAGTATCCTGAAGACTGGTTAGACCCCAGCTGCAAGTACATCCAGACTCTGCCCCAGACTTACACTGAAAAGGGTGTTTACGTAATCACTTATCCCTACGGCTACTTCAACAACTTCATGGGTGAGCCTCTCGCCGCTATCGAACTGACCTACATGATCGGCACCACCGGCATCGAAGCAGTTTACGGTGACGTTGAGAACATCAACGCCTACACTCTCGACGGCCGTCAGGTTATCGCCAACGGCAACGCCGACGACGTTAAGGCCCTCGCCCCCGGTTACTACGTAATCAACGGCAAGAAGGTCGTTATCACGAAGTAATCCCCCCCTCACATAATCCAAAGTATCCCGGAGCCGCTCGGCTTCGGGATATTTTTTGTTTGTATGAAATTTTTCGTTAAATTCGCGACCGTCACGTATGGGGCAAGGGCTGACATCGCGCGCCATGTCCCTGCAGTCTGAACACCACCTCCATGAAGTTGAATCGGTCACAGATACGCAATATCTTCCTGCTCGTACTCATTGCGGGCGGGGTCTGCGCGCTGTGTCTTCATGTGGTGTGGCTGGGCGATGACCTCGACTATATGTTCCGGATGAACGGGGCGATATGGCAGTCGTGGGGGTGGATAAACACGCCGTCGCAATTCTTCGCCTCTCAGTGGACCCACTATCTCAACGTGAACGGACGGTTCGTGGCCCACGCGTTGGTCCAGCTCTTCAACGGTGTGCTCGGTCAGACAGCCTTCGCCATAGCCAACGGCATTGTCTGGAGTTTAATCACCGTCCTGCTGGCACGCATCGGCGGAGCGCGGCGGGTGTCGTCCGCCATACTGCTGTCGGCCTTCACGCTCTTGGCCGTCGGCTTCGTGACGAAGATGATGCCTACGTGTCAGATAGGGTACCTTTGGGGCCTCGGCATAAACCTGCTGTGGGTCGGGCTATTCCTGTCGGGCCGACGCAGAACGGGCATGATGACCTTGTTGATATGTATCGTCAGCCTCGTGGCCGGTAACTGGCAGGAGGCCTACTCCATCGGAATCGGGGGCGCCGCGGGAGTGCTGCTGCTCAGCCAATGGTTGCGTCATCCGCTGAAACGTCTCTCCACGGCCCAGCAACTCTTCGCCGTCTGCTATATCGTCGGCACTGCGACCGTCTGCCTGTCACCCTCGACACTCCACAGGGCCGCCGCCTTTGAAGCCGACTCTCCGAGCCTTGCGCTCTTCTCCCCTCCCGGCTGGCTTTACGCACTTCTGTCGCTCCGGCTCTTCTATGTCTTCATCATCGTGCTTATCTATCAGAAGGTCAAAGGAAGGATACGCCTGCGCACCTTTTTCTTCTCTGAGATGATATGGGTGACGGCCATGATATTGCTGATGATGTTCAACCTCGTTTTGGGAGTGTTCGGAAACAGGCAGCTCTTCGGAATAGAAATGTGCTCGGCGGTGCTGACGCTCAGGCTGCTCCCGCGCCACTGCTTCACGCGTTTCTTCCTCATCACCGGAGTATATCTCGTCCTGCTTTTTTACGCGCACCAATATATCTTGGCAGGCGAAGTCCGTGCGCAATATGACGCTATACGAACGCAATACCTTGAGTCTGCCGACGGCCGCGTATACTATGACCGCTATCGCGTATCGAACGAGGGGTTCACGCGCGAGGCGCGCATCTATGAGGACATCGTTGGCCTTTATGACAACGACCCGCACCACTCGCTGATGAAGTACTGGCGCCACACTTATCCGGGCCACAGGCCCTTGCGTGTGGTACCCCACGGTATTGTATTCAAGGACACGGTCTGGAGCTACCGTCCCGGCCACTACGTCGTCATAGGACACGAGGGCGACACCGTCACCTTCAGGACCACCGGACTGCTGAAGTCGATAGACCGTCCCTACGACTTCACCAAAGCCCTCAAAGGCCCCGGAGGCTACCGCATCCTCGTCATCACCCCCACCGACCCCTGGCGCATCCCCACGACTCCGACCGAAGCATTGTAGGCAGTTGTTCTTACTGGGGCTTTGAGTTCAATATCATGGATTTAAAAGAATCTGCGTGAGATGGAAAATCTTTTGAATCCCGACTATATGATAAACGGCCGGCTGAGACTTGAGTCTCGGCCGGCCGTCGGTTTTATTCGGGGGGATGGGGATTAGCGGAGGGCTTTGGCGCGACGGGCGTCCCAGATGACGTAGCAGATCAGCAGGGCGTAGGCCACGCAGCCGAGAATCTGAGTGAGCTCCATCGAGAGGGGATTCACATATTCGAAGCCGCAGAAGCGGGTGATGGCCGCGAAGACTCCGAAGAGTGCGCCGCCGGCGATGAGGCCTGACGAAATCAGTGTGCCGCGGTCGAAACGGGCGTTGGCGATTTTCTGGTCCTTAGAGGAGTTCTGAACGAAATAGGCAACTGCGCCGCCGACAAGCATCGGGGTGTTGAGCGACAGCGGGATGAACATGCCGAGACAGAAGGCGAGCGCCGGAACGCCGAGCCAGTTGAGGATAAGCGCGAGGATGGCGCCGACCATATAGAGAATCCAGGGAGTGTCACCGCCCATCAGGAGGGGCTCGATGACCTTC
>CAZUAK010000080.1:0-9442 GCA_964618395.1 uncultured Sangeribacter sp. | reverse complement strand
CCTGAGCTGGCGACGCTTCACCGATATTGTGACGCGGCTGAACGCCATCAGATTGACGAACCAGAAATCTCCGCCATCAATGCGCGGAGGGCTCTGGAGTGGATGGCACGCGCGATATTCCGGATGAAGGGAGCCGAGATAGGGGAGCGCACCTCGCTCTATCAGATTGTCGATTCGGACCTCTTCCGCGATTTTATCGACGACGAGCAGCTCATGATGGCGGTCCACTATATCCGCAAAGCCGGAAACGCCGCCGCTCACGACAACCACGTCACGAAAAGAGAATCCTTCTTCTCACTGCTGAACCTCTATAACTTCATCGGCGGTGTGCTGCTCAAGCTGCGTGTCCTCTCGACCCTCAAGCCCTTCGACAAGACGCTCATACCCAACTCAGCCTTCACCAAACCGACAAAACCGGTAGAGCCCGAAACCGTAGAGGCCTTCACCGAAACGGTCAAGCCGGAAGCCGTCGAAGCAGCTCCCTCAGAAGAGGTCGGGCAGTACCTGTCATGGGCCGACATAAGCGAGGCCGAGACACGAAGACTCTTCATAGACCTCATGCTGCGCGAGGCCGGATGGGAGGTCATGGAAAACGAAGGCGACAAACAGCCCGGCAAAGCCTGCGTCGAAATCGAAGTCTCGCCCATGCCGAACAAAGAGAACCGGGGTTTTGCCGACTATGTCCTCTTCGGTGACGACGCCAGGCCCTTGGCCGTCATCGAGGCAAAGCGCACGTGCAAAGACCCCGAAGCGGGCCGACACCAGGCGGAGCTTTACGCCGACGCCCTGGAGAAAGAATACGGCGTGCGCCCCGTCATATACTTCACCAACGGATTCGAGACTTGGGTCATCGACGGACTCGGATACCCGAAACGCAAACTCCTCGCCTTCCACTCTAAAGACGACCTCGCCCGCATGATAAGGCGGCGCGGCCGCAACGACATAACCGACATGAAGGCCAAGGCCGAGATTGCCGGGCGTCATTATCAGCACAGCGGAATCAAGGCGCTCTGCGAGCACTTCAACAAAAAACACCGCCGCGGACTGTTGGTGATGGCCACCGGCACGGGCAAGACGAGAACCGCCATAGCACTGGTCGATGTCCTGAGCCGTGCGGGGTGGGTGAAGAACACGCTCTTCCTGGCTGACAGGACCTCGTTGGTTGTCCAGGCGCACAAGAATTTCGAGAAGCTGCTCCCGAACAGCTACACTATGACGGTGTTGAGCGACCGCACGAAAGAGCCCGACATGAACGCCAGGATAACGTTCTCGACCCTTCAGACCCTGCTCAATCATGTCGACACGGATGAGAAATCGTACTCTCCGGGACACTTCGACCTCATCATCATCGACGAGGCCCACCGCTCGGTCTTCGGCAAACTCGGAAGCACGCTGAAATATTTCGACGCGCTCGTAGTCGGCCTCACCGCCACTCCGCGAGACCAGGTCGACAAATCGACCTACGACCTTCTGCAGCTCGAAGGGGGTGAGCCGAACTACGCCTACGAGTATGGCGAGGCTGTCAGCGACGGCTATCTTGTTGACTATGTCGGACTTCAGCGCGGAAGCTCCGTCGTCAGGGAGGGTATCAAGTATGACGAACTCTCGCAGGCAGAGAAAGACCAGCTGGAGGCCGTATGGGAATACGAGGCCGCCCTTAACGACCTCGAGGATGACGGCCTCCCCAGGGCGCGCGACATCCAGAGCCGGGAGATATTCAACTACATCTTCAACAAAGACACCATAGACAAGGTCCTTCAGGACCTCATGGACAACGGACTGAAGGTTCACAGCGGCGAGATGATAGGCAAGACCATCATCTTCGCCTTCAACAAAGAGCACGCGAAACTCATTGTCGAGCGGTTCAATCACCTCTATCCCGACTACGGCCCCGACTTCTGTCAGCGCATAGACTACTCCATCAACTACGCGCAAGACATCATCGAGAAGTTCGGGGTGCGCGACAGGATGCCGCAGATAGCGGTGTCGGTAGACATGCTCGACACCGGCATCGACGTCCCGGACATTCTAAACCTTGTCTTCTTCAAGCGCGTACGTTCGCGCATCAAGTTCGACCAGATGATAGGACGCGGAACGCGCCTGTCGCCCGGCATCTTCGGGCCGGGGAAGGACAAGGAGCGGTTCCTGATTTTCGACTGGTGCGGAAACTTCGAGTATTTCAACAAGAAGCTCAAGCAGCCCAAGGAGACGAGGGTCATGTCGCTCTCCGAGAAGCTCTTCGGGGTGAGGGCCGACATTGCCTGTGCGTTGCAGTCTCCACAGTATCAGAGCGACGACTTTGCCAAGTCGTTTCATGACGGGTTGAAGCAGATTCTTTTGGACCAGACCGCGCGCCTGAACGACTCTCACATCTCCGTGCGCGACCATTGGGAGGCGGTAAGCCGGTTCCGGACCCCGGCCGCATGGGAGTATGTTTCGGCGGTCGATGTGCTGACGCTCAAAAACGAGGTGGCGCCCTTGGTCTCCGCCCCGAACGAGGACGAGTCGGCACTGAAGTTCGACCTCCTGGTGCTCAACGTACAGTTGGGTCTGGTCGATCCGGAGTTTGCTGACGATACTTATGAGGGGAAGATAACCGGGGTTGCTTCGGCGTTACAGAAATTGGGGAGTGTCCCCGAGGTTCAGGCCAAGATGGACATCATCAACGAGGTGTTGACGTCAGAGTTCTGGAACAACAAGAGCTTAGGGTCGCTCGAGCGGGTGAGGGTCGAGCTGCGCGACCTTGTCAAGCGCATAGTGGGGCAGGGGGGAAAGACCTTCACGGTAGACATCGAGGACACGGTGACCGACGAGGGGATTGCATCGTCTGTGGTCAAAAGCGTGACCTACAAGAAGAAGGTCCTCGACTTCCTGGCCGAGAACCGCGACCTTCCGGCGTTGCGTAAAATCCGTAATATCGAAAAGTTGACCGAGGCCGACATTGAGGAGCTCGAGCGGATTCTGTGGCAGGAGTTAGGCACGAAAGAGGATTATCGCCGCTATCTTCAGCGCGAGAACCTGACTGAAGACCTGAGTGTCGGGGCCTTTATCCGCACGCTTGGAGGCGTAGACCGAGGGAAGGCCCTGGAGGTCTTCACGGAGTTCATACAGGCCAACAGTCTGACCGCAGACCAGGAGGAGTATCTGAAGAGCATCCTGGACTACGTCTGTCAGAACGGCGACTTGGAGAAGAAGCTACTGATGCTCTCGCCCTTCGACGAATACGACGTCCTCGAGATCTTCCCCGGCAAGTTCGCCAAGGTGGGCGAGTTCGTCGCGCACCTCCACGACTCCATCACGGCCGCCTGACCTGAAACCGTGGGTTTTGAGGAGGGCCATTTTGCTCATGTCGGGAGAAAGTGTTATATTTGCAAAACTGAAAAATCAACGACAGCTATGGGTGACGACAACCTCTACATTCGGTTCGACTGGGCCATCAAACATATCCTTCGCGACAAGGCCAACTTTGACATCCTCGAAGGCCTCATCACCGTTCTTCTCGGTGAGCCGGTGAAAATTGAGGAGCTTCTCGAGAGCGAGTCCAACCAGGACAACGACCGCGACAAATTCAACCGCGTCGACATCAAGGCAAAGAACAGCGAGGGCCATATCATCATAATTGAGGTGCAGCTCACACGCCAGCTGTACTACCTCGAAAGAATCCTGTACGGAACCTGCAAGGCCATAACGGAACACATAAACATAGGCGACAAATACGATCAGGTCAAGAAGGTTTATTCCATCAGCATTCTATACTGCGATTACGGCCAGGGAGACGATTATGTCTACCACGGACAGACAGTGTTCAAGGGTATCCACACGGGAACGGACCTGTTGGTGAACATGAAGGAGGAGGGAGTGATAGTCCAGCACCTTCCGCGCGAAGTCTTTCCGGAATACTACATTGTGAGGGTTAACGCCTATGACAAGATACCGGATACGCCTCTGGACGAGTGGATGACCTACCTCAAGACCGGAAAGATCAAGGAGGACACGAGCACGCCGGGCCTACAGCAGGTAAGGGAGAAACTGCGCGTTCTGGCTATGACGCCGAAGGAGCGAAGGGCCTATGAAGAGCACATCGACAACATCATGGTTCAGAACGATGTGCTTGACACCGCGAGAGACGAGGGACGAGCCGAAGGACGAGCCGAAGGACGAGCCGAAGGACGAGCCGAAGGACGAGCCGAGGAGAAAGAATCAATAGCAAGAATGATGCGCTCCAAAGGGGTGCCAGTCGCCGATATCAGTTTATTCACAGGACTCACAGAAGAAGAGATTGCCAGGCTATAAGCAGCATCACCTTGCTAAGACCCCCGTTTCAAAAAACGGGGTCTTAATCTAAAGCGAGTTAAGTAGAAAACGACTTCAGCATGAAACCGACAAAGAATCAGATTTTTTGTATCGGGTGCAACCGGGCCAAGATGCTCTTGGACAAGAGTACAAAAGCTTTTGGGACGGTTAAAGGAACTCGCGCGGACCAGGGAAACAATATACCGTCAACAGGTCTTGACGGTTATTGAGGTATTGGAAAAAGCACACTTAGCGTATAGCGCCGAAGACTATGTCAGCTGCGTCACTGACCTTGACATCGCGGAGAGCATAATGCCGGAGAGGGAGAATGACGCGGTGCGTATGCTACGTGACCAGCTGCGCACACTGCGTACACGCATAGCGGACGCCCCAAAGTTTCAAGGGTTACGGAAGCCTCTATTATAGTGACTGCACTACAATGCTCCTCTTGTCTTTTGGGGTGGCGTTACGGTTTGGTCTTGCCGACGGGCGGTTCGGTCAATGTTATGCGGATGACGTTGGTCTTGTCGAGGCTACGGGCTATTGCATCGTCAAAGTGTTCCATGTATTTCGGCAGGAAGCGCTCGCAAAGAAGCCGCAGGGCTACGACCTTTTCAGCCTCGTCTTCAACACGCTCCGCCCTTCCGAGAGCTATCGCCGAGTTGAAGTACTCCGTAAAATTGCCCTTCTCCTCCTCAAATTTCGGCGTGCATCGGCTGACTGCCGACAGACTGACAACAGGATTGAACCGGAGACAGTCTATCTTCTCGCCCTCGGAGGCGCAATGGAAATAGAAAGTCCTTGCGTCCTTTCTGACAATGTTCAACGGTACGGCATACGGCGTTCCGTCCGGTCGGACCATGCTCAGCGTTATGAACGGTGCACGGTCAAACACCTCCAAGGCCCATTGGGCATCTCTCCGGTGAGACGCCCTTCTCATTTCTCTCATGAATTGAATGTCTAAAAATGTTTCGTTCTATTGTGAAACGCGCACTCGCGAAAATTGGTTCAACCTGCGCCATCTCACCTTAGGACAGATAGTCGTTTCGATATCGGGACGGCAAAGCGGCTGGTCATTGTTTTGTCTTTAGATATGTGCGCAGCTGCTTTGGGGTCATGCCGGAGTGCTTCTTGACGAACTTGCCGAAAAAGGCCCGGTTGTTGAACCCTAAGCGCACGGATATTCTAAAATAAAAGGCAGAAACATATTCCGTTCGTTGCATAAAATATCCTGTCTTAGGCTTTAGCTGTCATAAAGAGAACCATCACGGTCAGGAAATGTTAAGTAAGTAGAAAGCAAAAAATCAGGTGTCCTCCGAACGGGACACCGAAAGAACAATAAAAAACAAATACAATGAGCAATTACAGCAAAACACACGTTGCAGCAGGTGTTCCCCGCACAGAGCTGCATGACATTCTGGGCCTCACAGGAGCTGAGGTATCGGTAAACAATCTCCCCGCCGGAACAGTGATCCCGTTCTATCACAGCCACAAGCAGAACGAGGAGATTTACTTCATCGTGTCCGGCAAGGGCTTCATGGAGATCGACGGTGAGAATATCCCCCTCGAAGCCGGTGACTGGCTTCGCGTAGCTCCGGCTGCCAAGCGTAAACTGCACGCCGAGACCGACATGACCGAGGTCTGCATTCAGGTGAAGGAGGGCAGTCTCGAAGAATGGACTGCAAACGACGCAATCGTTTCATAACCGGGACCCCGTTTCATAATCGGTAACCATAGAAAAATAAACTGACTGCTCAGGCCCACAGACCTCGGGCGGTCAGTTTTTATGACTCCTGAGGAATAATTATATGGCCAAAGAGCAACTGTGGGGATATATAGACAGGAAGGGTCAGTTTGTGGTGGAGCCGAGGTTTCACGACGCGTGGAATTTTCACGAAGGCCTGGCTGTGGTAAAAGTCGAGTGGGCCCGGGGTTACATTGACCGCGAAGGTAGCTTCGTGGTAGAGCCGAAATATCAGTATGCCGGTCCCTTCCGAGACGGCAAGGCGTGCGTCATGCTCGACGATAAATGGGAGTACATAGACCGCGAAGGCAACCCGATAGGGGAGGCCGAACCGGTCAGGATGGAAGAAGACTCTGTCCCCGAGGAAATGCCTCTGCCGGCCCTGAAAGGGAATAAATACGGATATGCCGACGCCGAGGGTGAATTTGTCATCAAGCCTGCCTTTGTCCAGGCCAAACCGTTTTCAGAAGGTTTGGCCGCCGTCTTGGTGAAGGTATAAGTGTCTCACAAATCCTTTGCCGATACCTTAGTTCACACTTTTTGAGCCTAAAGTGGTGGAAATTTTCGCACATTCTGACCCCGTAATAAATGCACCGTAAAAATGGCTTGTGCGGAAATTTTGATGAATTGTTGCTCAGTTTATTAACATTTAGTAACTTTGCGGAACGGCATAGACGTAAAAGCTATAACGGTATAGACGTAAAGCTATTTAGACAGTATATTAAAAAGAGTAACAGAATTTAAAATGAAAACAATTGACGGACACGATGTGAAGATATTCACCGACAATATTGAGGAGGGTGCCTTGGATCAAATCAAAGAGCTTCTTTCAATCGATGTTTTCTCTGACAAGAAGATACGTATCATGCCCGACGTGCATGCCGGGGCAGGTTGCGTAATCGGTTTCACCGGTGACCTTGGCGACAAAGTCATCCCCAACATCGTAGGGGTGGACATAGGCTGCGGGATGCGTGTGCTCCGGCTCGGAAACCTTTCAGACATCGACTTCCATGCCTTCCATGAGCACATCCTCTCGAATGTGCCTTCGGGAAAGATAGTACGCGAAGACCGGTTCGGGTTCAAGCCACTGGAGAATGAGGAAATGGACATCTATCGCGAGGCTAAACAGCTCGTAACGGAGATGTACTGTTATCGCGAGCTCAAGGATACGGGCCGAATCAACAAATCCATCGGCTCGCTGGGAGGCGGCAACCATTTCATCGAGCTCGACAAGAATGATGACGGAAACGTGTATCTTGTCATCCACACCGGCTCGCGCAATCTCGGCAAACAGGTGGCTGACCTCTATCAGGCAAAGGCCATCAAGCATCTCACCGATGGTGCGGACGAGTTTGAAGAGACTATTAAACGCACAATAGAGGAGTATAAAGCCGACGGACGTAGAAAGGAACTGCAGGGTGTCATCAAACGTATGCGCCGCGAGCATGAGGAGGCCGAACCCTCCCTTCCCCCCTCACTGTGTTATGTCGAGGGTGACGCACGCGTGGCCTATCTGCACGATATGCGCCTGTGCCAGCGATGGGCGGTGCTGAACCGTAAGCTCATCTCACTTCTGTTGTTGAAGTTTTTCCCCTCCGTGACTGTGGAGGAAGAATTTGAGACGATACACAACTATATCAGCGATGACAACATAATCCGCAAAGGCTCCATATCGGCCTCGCTCGGAGAACGCTGCATCATCCCTCTGAACATGCGGGACGGCTCGTTGATATGCACCGGCAAGGGAAACCCGGACTGGAACTGCTCCGCACCCCATGGCGCAGGGCGCGTACTGAGCCGCACTCAGGCCTACGCTCGCATCACGATGGAAGACTTCGAGGAGTCAATGAAGGGTATCTATTCAGAGTCGGTGAATGAGTTCACCCGAGACGAATCACCGATGGTCTATAAACCGGCAGAGGAGATAATCTCCAACATCGGCGACACGGTAGACATAGATACCATCATTCGCCCCATCTTCAACTTCAAGGCCTCCTGAAATCGGGATCGGGACTCACTGGTTATAGTCTCTTTTCGAATATTGGCAGAGGCGCCCCAGGAATGACAGTCGTCATTTCGGGGCGCCTCTTTGTCCGCTTATGCGTTCATGGCCACGGCCTTTTCAACGAGGCGCTTTCCCATCTCGAAACACTTTTCCTGGTCTATGGGGAACTGGGTCTCGTGACGCTCTTTCTTTGCTTCCGCATCAAAAAAGTTTGCGTCCATCTTTGAATAGTCGGCAAACTGAAGCGTGTTGTACGAGTTGTACTGTTCGGCATATCCGAGAACATGTTCGAGGTTAGCACGGGTCATGCCTAAAGAGACGTTATAACCGCCTATCTCATAATACTGTTCGTCAGCGTTCATGGTGAAGATTACGCCTGCGGGAATGATACGCTTTCCGAGGATTCTCACAAACTTTCCGTCCTCAACCTGATATGAAGATAGAGGATAGAGGAACCTTTCGAGAAATGAGCGGACCATGCCTGAAGGATACCCGAAGAAGTTGGGCGAGCCAATGATCACCACGTCAGCTTCGTGAGCTTTCTCAAGCAGCGGGCGGAGATTGTCGCGGATGGCGCACAGGCCACCGGTCTTGTTGCCTTTCCGTTTGCAGGCGAAACATTCAAGGCATCCCTTTATCGGTTCGGCATAGAGTTCGACATACTCTGTCTCCGCTCCGGCAGCCGCGGCACCTTCGAGCGCCTTCTGCACGAGCGTGGCAGTGTTCCAGTTTTTTCTGGCACTGCCGTTTATTCCGATTACTTTCATTATCGTGTAGATTTGGTTTCAATTTTTATTGTAAGTTCACTATTGAAACAATGAAACGTTGAAGCTGATTTGAAAATAATCTGAATAAGTAGTTCTATAAAGCATTGTAGCGCAGGCTTCCAGCCATTGGTGTTAACTTATTGTTGGCAGTTGTTCTTTTTGGGGTATGAGTGCTACAACATGGATTTTAAAGTTTTCATCTCATGTAAGATATCTAATGTCTGATATAGGATATAAGAGAATTTCATCTCACGCAGATTCGGGTGGCTGAGCTGGCGCTCAGCCGGCCCCTCGGGGCGCAGATGGGAGGAGATTTAACGCAGATTTTTTTATCTGTCATACGGCCCGTTTTTGCACGCCGGGGCGCTCGGCTTGCGCCTCGCCCCCACCGCAGATGCGGCCAGACGGTCGCAGATCCTGACGGCACTTTCTGAAATGGCGTGTTTATCTGACGCCGGGTTACAGACATATTCACCTATTCAGAAGGTGGTGGCAAAATCTGCGACCGTCTGGCCCCATCTGCGGGCTATCGCGAGGCGTAAGCCGAGCCCCGCGTCTTTCATATATGAACAGAATAAATACAAATAAAAAATCTGCGTTAAATCCTGCTCCCATCTGCGCCCCGAGGGCTCG
>CAZUAK010000079.1:3688-9541 GCA_964618395.1 uncultured Sangeribacter sp. | reverse complement strand
CGCCGGCAGAGTGGCTTTCGTCTACCATCACGAGAGCGTCATACTTCTCGGCGAGCTCGCAGATCTTAACCATCGGAGCGACGTTGCCGTCCATTGAGAAGACACCGTCGGTGGCGATGATTTTGTAACGAGCGCCGGCCTCGTCGGCAGCCTTCAGCTGACGCTCGAGGTCTTCCATGTCAGCGTTGGCATAGCGGTAACGCTTAGCCTTGCAGAGGCGTACGCCGTCGATGATGGAGGCGTGGTTGAGCGAGTCAGAGATGATGGCATCCTGCTCGGTGAAAAGGGGCTCGAAGAGACCGCCGTTTGCGTCGAAGCAGGCGGCGTAGAGGATGGTGTCCTCGGTCTTGAAATAGTCCGAGATGGCCTTTTCGAGTTCCTTATGAAGGTCCTGAGTGCCGCAGATGAAGCGTACGGAAGACATGCCGTAGCCACGGTTGTCCATAGCCTTCTTGGCGGCTTCGATCAGACGGGAGTTGTCGGCCAGGCCGAGATAGTTGTTGGCGCAGAAATTGAGTACCTCACCCTCGGTGTTCTCGACATGGATGTCGGCCTTCTGGGGAGTGGTGATGATGCGTTCGTTCTTGTAGAGACCGGCGTCGCGGATCTCCTGCAGCTCGCTTTCGAGGTGCTTCTTGAAGTTTTTATACATATTATGATATTAGATAGGCCGGTTCCGGAGAGCCGGATGTTTGAAGAATTGCTTATTTTATGGTTCGTTTCTCAGTTTGCGAAATCGACCGCCAGTCCGAGCTGGAAGCGCAGGGGGTTGATGGGATACAGAGGCATCGAGAAGTAGTTTTTCGAGAACCACCCCTGGTTGACATGGCTGACCAGGACATAGAAGCGTGTCTTGTAGAGCTTGAAGTTCAGATAGGCGTTACAGAGCATGAAGTTGCCTATCGGAGTCTCCTTCTCGCTTCTGAAGGCCATGGTGGCCGGCTGATAGTCGATTCCACGATAACGGGTATAATAGTCGCAGTCCACGCCAAACTGCACGTGGAGCACCTTGAAGGCGGTGAACTGCAGGTAAAGGTTGCTGTATACGGTGAGGGCCGGCAGAGGAATGACATCCATATTCGACGACACCTGATAGGTCAGCGAGTTGTCCCAGCGAAGGATTCCGAGCTTGAAGTTCTGATTGAGTCCGGCCGAGAAGACCTGAACGCTCCCGCCATACTGTGCCGGCAGCGACTCGGGAGTGAAGTAGATACGGTTCTGTACATTCTCGAAGTTTACGTTTACCGAAGTGCGTGTCCAGGGGATGTCGAGCTGACCGCCGACGCGGAGGCTACGGGTCTTGCCGAAATTGTTGGTCCACGCAAAGTGATTGGAGACATACTCCATCAGAAGCCACGAGGGTGTCTCATTCCTGAAACGTCCGTTTGCAGATAGGGAAACAGTGTCGCCGAACAACGGGATGTGCGTCTTCACCAGACCCTTGAGGTCGATGTCGCCCGCCTCGCGGTCCGAGAGTCCGAAGCGGACATCGGCCATGTAGTTCAGTATCCGGCCGCGCTGCCTCTCGAGACGGCCGCCGACCCAGAGAATGTTTTCAGAATGTTTCGGCGACACCGACAGGCCCGACGGGAGGGGAGTCAGCGCAGCGACCTGCTCCTCGGTCAGTTCCTCCTGACCGTAAGCCGTCGTCTGCTTGAAGCGCCGGTACTCGAACGAGGCGTAGGCCGAGACTCCGAACTGAGCCCACTTGTTGAAGCCCTCAATCATCGACACGCCCAGCGTGTTGGTGAACGAGGTATAATAGCTGCGGTCGTTGGTTGTCTCGGGGTTCAGGTAGAAGGTGTTGTTCCAGAAGTCGGCCCCTTCCTTGGCGTTTCTGTTCACAAACCGGTGTTTGGCGGTCTGGAGGTCCATCGAGTAGATGAACTTCATCACGGGCACATAGACGCTGCGCGTGAGGGTGTCGTTGACCTGGACCTCCTCCCGGTATCCCACCTTGAAGGCATGGGTCATGAATAGCTGCGAGCCGTTCACGTGGTTCTGGGCGGCGGTGAGCTTGACCGGGATGGACTTGGGCTGGATTGAGGAGACACCGCCCTGCAGCTCGGCCGGGTCGGTGATATAAAGCGCATCGGTGATGCCGCCGTTCTCCTTGTTCTTGAGGTCGTAATGATTGTAGAAGGCCTGCATCTCATAACGGTCTCCCACATAATATCCAGAGAATCCGAAGTTGAAGTCCTTTGCGGCCTGGTTCTCGTATGAGCCTTTTGAAATAAGGTATTTGCCCGTCACTCCGATTCCGATACGGCGGTTGACGTTGGCGGCGAAGTCGAGGTTGAGGTTGTCGAGGTGGTTGTTTGACGTGCCGGCGAAGTCATAGCTCAGCAGCGTCATCGGCTTGTAGACGTTATAGAACTTCTGCTTGTCAAAAGAGGGGAGCCAGGTCCTCAGCGCATCCGTAAAGAAGAACGGAGTGGCATCCTTGCGCCCGAAGTATATCATGTTGAGGCCTTCGGCGCCCAAGTTGCCGGTGGTGGCGTAGGCGTCGGTGACCATCGAGGGTATGGCGCGGCGCTGATAGTTATATGAGAGGGTGTCTATGGTGGAGGGTTCATGGAGGCCCAACGGGGTTTCAAGAGTCCAGGCCGAAGGCGTGTAGACCTTCGCGTCTTCCGGCTTCGGTGTGTCCTGACTTTCGAGCACGCCCGAGTTCCGGACATCCGGCGCAGCGGCATGTCCGGCCAAGGCCAGGGCTGAAAGCAGGAAAACGAGCAGTGAAAACCGTAAAACAGAATTCATAACGCGAAATTACGAAAAAAAATCAACAAATGAGTATCTTTAACGGTTAAAGCTATAAGGGGCTATAGAGAATTGAGCCGTAACAATCGCTTTAATCCTAAACGTCTCCGAAAAACGGGCCCCAAACGTCATTATAAACGTGCCCTGACACGCACGCCAGACATGTCTCAAACTACAGTTATCAAACATATGAAATTTAACGTTCTCGCTGCGGGAGCCCTGCTGCTCGCCGCCTGTTCTTGCAACGCCAAGAATGAAGTGAAAATCACTTATGCCGAAGGACTTGAGCATCCTGACACATTGTTCGTTGACCACAATCTTCTGGCCGACCAGCTGAAGGCCACCAAGCCCGAAGACCTCAACCTCAAGCATGACACTGTCGTGTGGAAAGACGGTGCCTTCACCTTCACCGTCGACCAGGCCGGACCGGCGGAGTACTCTTTCCGCATATCGGAAATCCCGACCTCTGAGTCGGTCTTCGAGATGTATACCGAGCCGGGGCAGTCCATCACCGTCAACTTCACCAGCCTCTCGCCCGTGACCTACACCGCCAAGGGCTCCGCGCTCATGGAGGGCATGGCGAAGCTCCAGGACGAGACCGCACCGATGTATAAGGCATACGGCGAGCTGATGAACAGCGGCGAGGCAAACATAGACAAGATCCAGGACCTCACCCAGCAGTATGTCAACATACAGAAGAAGTTCATCAAGGACAATCCGGACTCTCCGGCAGCAGTTTACGCGCTCATCATGCTTGCGCAGGACGATAGCTACGGCGACCTCTTCGCCAGCCTTACTCCCGAAGCGAAGAAGTCTATCCTCTATCCCTTCGCCGAGAAGTATTTCGAAGCCTTCCAGCAGCAGCTCGAAGCCCAGAAGAAGACCCAGGCCCTGGCCTCGGGTACTGTGAAGGCTCCCGACTTCACCCTTCCCAACCTCGAGGGCAAGAAGGTTTCGCTTGCAGACTTCCGCGGCAAATGGGTTATTCTCGACTTCTGGGGCTCATGGTGCCGCTGGTGCATCAAGGGCTTCCCCGAGCTCAAAGAGGCTTATGCCAAATATAAAGCTAAAGGTCTCGAAGTCATCGGTGTGGACTGCGGCGACACCGAGGCTGACTGGAAAGCG
Organism: uncultured Sangeribacter sp.; assembly: GCA_964618395.1. Taxonomy (GTDB): domain Bacteria; phylum Bacteroidota; class Bacteroidia; order Bacteroidales; family Muribaculaceae; genus Lepagella. The sequence goes on along the minus strand of CAZUAK010000079.1, from coordinate 5,656 downwards.
GCCGTCAAGCAGTATGACCTTCCCTGGGTACACGTCTTCAACGGAGAGGATAAGACCCTGGTAGAGAAGTATGCCATCCAGGGCTATCCCACCAAGGTCATCATCAATCCGGAAGGCACGATTGTCAATGTGACTACCGGCGACGACCCGAAATTCTACGATGAACTCGCAGGATTCATGAAGTAAGACTCAAAGGTTTATCTTAGACATTTTTTACAGGGTCTAACAATGGTTTTTCACAGGGTCTGACAATGGCTTTGTAGGGACTGGCCTTCGGCCTGTTCACGTGTGAGACCGATTACAACCCCTACCATACAACATTATCCCATACGTCCCGGCCCGAGGTGTCTCCGTGCAGCGCGCACAGACACTTCGGGCCGGGAAATTTTGTTGTGAAAGAAATAATTTGTAATTTTGTACTAAAGTTCGGAGGATAATATTTCGTAACCTTGCATCAGGCTGATTATAAAATAGATATCCGCTTTCAACCTTAGACCTCGTTTCAAAAAAAACGGGGACAAACTAACCTACAACCTACAATCAAAATCTATATCTTTTGAGTCATGGAGGCGGAAGAGCCTATTGACCATATAGCCGTTGTCCGCACGTTGCTCCCCGAGCGACGCGCCGAAGTCGTCATATCCGGTGCCGAAGGGTGTGAGGGATGTGCCGCGGCCAAGCTTTGCCACTCTACCGGAGGTGACGGCGAGACGGTGCTTGACGCCGCTTTAGCGCCCGGCCTTGACGTGAAGCCCGGAGACAGGGTCATCGTCAGGGGCAGCGAACGCATTCACCGGAAAGCCATAATGCTGGCGACCGTCATACCGTGTCTGGCCCTTATCGCCGTCATGGTCATCGTCTATCTCCTCACTCTGAACCAAGGTATCGCCGCCCTTGCGGGCCTCGGCTCCATGGTGGTGTTTTTCCTTCTGCTCTACATCTTCAGGGACAGGCTGGCCACCGAGTTCAGCTTCACGGTGACGGGCCATGCAGCCTCAGACAGCACGGCGACAGGCGACGACGCCTCGGCCGCCACCTCACCGAAAGATTCTTCAGACTCAAAGCCTTAATCATCTAAGCACTTTCTAAGTAATCAGATATGTTAATTTCGTCAATCTTAGTTCTTGGAGTCATCGGCGTCATAGCGGCGGTCCTTCTGTTCTGGGCTGCCAAGAAGTTCAATGTCGAAGAGGATCCGAGGATTCTTGAAATAGAAGATATGTTGCCCGGCGCGAACTGTGGCGGCTGCGGACTGAGCGGCTGTCATGCCTTCGCGGTGACGTGTATCAAGGAGGGGTCGCTTGAAAAACTGAACTGTGTCGGTGTCGGCCCAGAAGATATGGTGCGCATCGGCTCCATCATAGGCGCGGTTCCTCCGCCGGCGGTCACCCGACGGGCGAGGATGAAATGCCAGGCCGACTGCGCGCTGCGCGATGTCCACAACCACTATGCCGGCACCCGCTCGTGCCTGATAGCCAATAACCTCTACATGGGAGAGACGGACTGTCTGTACGGCTGTCTTGGATGCGGAGACTGCGTGAGGGCCTGTCCGTTCGGCGCGTTGTCCATTCCCGAGGGCCATGTCCTGCCGGTCGTCGACGCCTCTCGCTGCACGGCCTGCGGCCGCTGCGTGACCGCCTGCCCGCGTAACGTGATAGAAATCGCAGAGATTCACCCGGACGAAAATGAAGTGTGGGTGGCCTGCGGAAACCGTGACCGCGGTCCGCTGGCGATGAAGGAATGCTCGGTAGCCTGCATCGGCTGTTCAAAGTGCGTAAGGACCTGTCAGCACGAGGCCGTGACCGTGACCAACTTCCTGGCTCACATAGACAGCACGAAGTGTGTGGGCTGTGGCGACTGTGTGGGTGCATGTCCGCGCAAGTCCATCATGATGATCCCCAACAAGGAGGCTGAAAAGCAAAAAACGGCCGTGGTGGCGGTGGCCGAAGAAGTTATGAACTGACCCGC
>CAZUAK010000079.1:0-3588 GCA_964618395.1 uncultured Sangeribacter sp. | reverse complement strand
AAAAAATTAAGAACTACCTATGTTCAAGACCTTTAGCAGAGGCGGCATTCATCCTGACCCGAATAAGCTTACCCGTGGTGAGGGGATAAGCCCGATAGCCGTTCCCCCTCTTCTCTATCTGTCGATGAACCAGTCGATAGGAGCCCCGGCAAAACCGTGTGTAAAAGCCGGAGACAGTGTGGAGGAAGGCGACAAGATTGCGGATGCGGGAGGTTTCGTCTCGGCCAATGTCCACAGTCCCGTGAAGGGAACGGTAAAGAAGATTGAGACTGTCCGCAACGGTGCCGGCTTCTGGGTCGAAGCCGTCGTCATAGAACCGGCCAATGCCGGAGAACCGATTCCGGTGCCTGACGAGGCCCTTGACGAGGAGGCGTTCCGCGAGGGTATGGCCCTGGAGCCCAAGGAGATCGTTTCGCGTGTTCGCGAGGCCGGCCTGGTGGGTCTCGGGGGCGCCGCCTTCCCGACTGCGGTCAAGCTGTCAATCCCCGACGGGAAGTTCGCCGATACCTTCCTGCTGAACGGCGCGGAGTGTGAGCCCTACCTGACATGTGACGACGCCCTCATGCGCCGTATGTCGGCACAGGTGCTTGCCGGCTCCATGCTCCTTGCACGGTCCGTAAACGCCTCGAGGGTGATGATAGGCATCGAGGCCAACAAGCCCGAGGCCATAAAGAAACTCAAAGAGACGGCGCGTCAGCTCGACATGAAGGTCGAGGTCGTTGCGCTCAAGACCAAATATCCCCAGGGAAGCGAGAAACAGCTCATCGAGGCCATGACGGGTCGCGTCGTGCCGGCGGGAGGGCTCCCGGTAGACGTGCATGTGGTGGTGGATAACGTCGCCACAGCCTTTGCGGCATACGAGGCCGTGTGTCTCGGCAAACCGCTGACGCGCCGCGTGCTGACCGTCACCGGCGAGTGTATGCCGGGACGCGGAAACTTCTGGGCCCCGTTCGGCACTCCGATAAACGCGCTGACCGAAACGGCCGGAGGACTTCCGCAGGACGGTCCGGTGAAGGTGCTCGCGGGCGGTCCGATGATGGGTCAGGCGGTGGCCGTCCTCTCGGCCCCGACAGTGAAGGCCAACGGCGGCATCACCGTGCTCAGCGGTATGGACATACTCCGCCGTGTGGAGGAGAACTGTATCCGCTGCAGCCGCTGTGTGGACGCATGCCCGATGGGGTTGCAGCCACACCTGATAGCCACTTTGGGAAAGCTCGGTCTCGCTCCCGAAGCTAAGGACGAGGGTATCATGAACTGTCTTGAATGTGGCTGCTGCAGCTATGTCTGCCCCTCGTGGCGACACCTCGTCGACTATATCCGAATCGGGAAAACTCTTATCAGGAAAGAACTCAAAAAATAAGCATCTAAGAAATGAGTATGCAGCTCATTGTCACCGGCGCCCCCCACGTCCACAGTCGGACCGGTGTTTCAAAACTCATGTGGAACGTGGTCATCGCGCTCTTACCGGCCCTTGCCGTCGCGATATGGACCTTCGGGTGGCCGGCCCTTCGGGTCGTGCTGATTGCGCTCGCCTCCTGTCTGCTGACAGAGTGGCTGATTGCTAAATTCCTATTTCACAAGCCGTTCACCCTACTGAACGGCTCCGCCGTCATCACCGGGTTGCTGCTGGCCTTCAATCTGCCGAATATCCTCCCGTGGTGGATGGTCGTCATCGGCAGCGTCGTGGCCATCGGCATCGGCAAGATGTCTTTCGGAGGTCTGGGATGCAACATCTGGAATCCGGCGCTCGTAGGCCGTGTGTTCCTCCTTCTCTCCTTCCCGGCGGCGATGACCACATGGGCTCCCGAGGTCGGCTCGGGCATAGACGGCGTCACGGGCGCTACTTACCTCCAGCACCTGAAGTATGAGGGGACGGCAGCCGTCATGGAGTCGTCGAACTTCCTCGATATGGCGGTCGGCCACATGAACGGCTCTCTCGGTGAGGTGGGCTCCATCGCCATCCTGATAGGATTCGCGTGGCTGCTCATTACGCGCACCATAACGTGGCATATTCCGGTTTCCGTCCTGGGCGGAGCGGCCGTCATGGCCTGGATTCTCGGAGGCCATCCTCTGCCGGACCTTCTGGCGGGCGGCCTGATGCTGGGTGCCGTCTTCATGGCCACGGACTATGTCACCTCGCCCATGACAAAGAGTGGCCAGGTGATTTTCGGTGTGCTCATCGGTGTGATAACCATCATCATCAGACGATTCGGAGCATATCCTGAGGGCGTTTCGTTCGCCATCCTGCTGATGAACAGCTTCGTGCCGCTCATCAACCGCTATACCAAACCGCATATCTTCGGTGCGCAGCGCAAGAAAGGAGGCAAGAAATGAAGAAGCTCGCCTCTACCCTACCCAACATGATTCTCTCTTTGGGAGTCATCGCCGTCTGCGCCGGTGCGGCCCTCGGGGGAATGTATTCAATCACCAAGGACCAGATAGCCCGTCAGGAGACAGAGCAGCGACTGAACGCCATCCGTCAGGTGGCACCTCCGTTTACAAACGATCCGGTTGCCGACTCGGACACCATGAAGATAGACGGACTGACTTTTGTCGTCTATCCGGCAGAAGAGAACGGTGTGTTCAACGGCGCTGCAGTCGAGGGCGTGACGATGAGTGGATTCTCGGGCGAGGTTTCAGTCATGTGCGGCTTTGACCGTGACGGAAACGTGAGGGACTACCGCGTCCTGAGGCATGCCGAGACCCCGGGTCTGGGCTCAAAGATGGAGGAGTGGTTCCGCGACCCGGCCGGCGCACGAAGCGTCATCGGCAAAAATCCGGCGGTCACCAACTTCACTGTCAAAAAGGACGGTGGAGACATAGACGGCATCACGGCGGCCACCTACTCGTCGAGGGCCTTCCTGGAGGTGATTCGCAACGCATACAGCGCCTACACTGACGAGGCTGCCAAGAACGGCGTCAACCTCGGTAAAGCCGATAACGCCGACGCTACCACCGGTGCATCAAAACAGCACCATGACGGTCACGATACGGGCAAGGGCCGTCACGGGAATTTCAAACAAAAGCGTCAAGATAAAGGAGGGACCAACTCATGAAAAAATATTGGAAAATTTTCTATAACGGGATTCTGCCGAGCAACCCGGTGTTCGTCCTGCTCTTAGGCATGTGTGCGACCCTGGGCACGACTTCGTCTGCCATGAACGGCCTGATGATGGGACTGGCGACTACGGCGGTGCTCATGTGTTCGAACCCCGCGATATCGATGTTGAAGAACTTCATTCCCGACAAGGTCCGCATCCCGGCCTACATCGTCATCATCGCCTCTTTCGTGACCATACTTCAGTTAGCGGTGAGTGCGTGGATGCCCGGTCTGAACGCGACGCTCGGCATCTTCATCCCCCTTATAGTCGTCAACTGCATCATCCTGGGACGTGCGGAGGCCTTTGCCGGCAAGAACGGTGTCTTCGCAAGTTTTCTCGACGGGCTGGGTTGCGGAGTGGGCTTCATGTTTGCCCTGACGCTGCTGGGCGCCGTCAGAGAGTTTTTCGGCACCGGCAAACTCTTCGGAGCAGTTATCTATCCTGAAGACTTCGGGATGCTCCTCTTCGTTCTCGCTCCGGGTGCATT
>CAZUAK010000078.1:7765-9727 GCA_964618395.1 uncultured Sangeribacter sp. | reverse complement strand
TGTAGGGGTCGGTTTCGTCGGCGTCTTCGTCTTCTTCGTCTTCTTTGGGATTATGGGTCTTCTTGCGTTTGTCGGCGGCGGTTTTGTTCTTCTTTAGGGATTCGGGTTTCTGGAGGTTGACGGGGGTGTCCCAGAGGGACCAGGTCTGGTCGTAGCTCCAGTTTTTCTTGACGGTGACGGCTTTGGGATAGTAGAAGGTTTCGTCGGGCTGCTGGCCTTGGGCGTAGTCGCCGGGAGTCCAGCGGAGGTCGCCGTTGTTGTCGAGCGTGAGGCGGACGTAGTATTTTCCGGGTTCGAGATATTTGAAGAGGGCTTCGCCGTTCTCTACTGGGGCCGTCCTCTGAGGTTTGTCGCTGGTGTTGAGGAACTCTACAAAGGCGGGTATGCTGTCGGGCAGGCCGGTGATCTTGAAGCGGAATGTGGCGTAGTCTTCTATGGGGCGGGTGGCCAGGTCGTGCGAGATGGACTCAAGGACGTCGCCATACATGGAGACGGCCGCGGCCGAGTCGGCCACGAGCCGGTAAGCGACGCCCGACTCCCAGGGGTAGTTGAAGACGTATCGCCGCGGGTTGAGCGAGTCCACGCCCTCGAAGGTCAGCGGTGAACGGGTCGAGCGCCAGAGGGTGTCGTATTTCTGTTCGAGGCGGAACGAGGCCGTGTCGAACCGTTCGAGCGGGCGGTCAAACTCTATGACGAGCGGTTTCCAGACCTCCTGGTTGGCCGAGCCGGAGGCTATGTGCCAGTTCAGCTTGGGTGTCACCGGGAGGGCCGGAACGGTATCCGTCTCCTCCTTTTTCTGTTTCTTGGGCTTTTCAGCCTTCACCTTTGGGCGTTTGAAGATGAAGTCGAGAGAGTCGACGGTTGCGCGCATGACTCCCGCCGAGTCCGGGCGCACATAGGTGAAGGCGGCGCGCAGGGTGTCGCGCGAGGCGAGCTCACGCGGCAGCCAATAGGTCAGCGTGTCGTTCGTCGCGCTGTGTTCGGTCACTATGTTTCTGAAATTCAGCCCTGGCTCTCCACGGTGAGCGGAGCTCAGGCTGGCCGACGGGATTGTCAGCTCCGGGAGTTCGTCGGCTGCCGTATTGAGGATGATGCTGAGGCGTGTCGAGTCGAGGCGTTCGTACTTTGCGAGATATTGCGTGCGTTTGCCTGAGTTGAAGCTCCTCAGCAGCAGGTTGTTGGGTAGAAAGACGGTACGCTCGCGGCTGACGACCGTGTCGACCGCGCCGGTCTTGAGGTTCAGGATTGTGTCGCTGACCAGGGTGCGCTCGGTCGAGGGAGTGACGAAAACGTCATAGAAAGCGAGGTCCTCCTCCGGGTTTGCATACTTCAGGTCATTGTCATTGTCCTTGAGTGCCACGACGCGGTATGTCCCCTCCGGGAGGCCACGGAAGATGAAGCGGCCATAGTCGTCGGTCTTGGCGAGATACCTCATTTTTTCGGTGGTGAAGGCCGAGTCGGCGAGATTGGAGTACAGGCCGACGGTCATTCCCTGTTGCGGCTCCAGGTCATTTGCACCGAGGACCATGCCGGCGATTCTGAGCGTGTCGAGCGTCGGGCCGGTCGAGAAGGTGTATGTGAAACCGTTGAGGACGTTGCCCTCGTTGTTGTCCGAGATGGCGTTTCCGAAAGAGAGGGTATATGTCACGTCGGGCTCCAGTGAGTCCGGGAGCTGGACGGTGATGCGGTGGCCGTTTGCCGTCACGCGCGGGGCAGACTTTCCCGAGGGGGAGAGGACAACATTGGTGAAGGCGTCCTTGACGTTTACGATTTCGTTGAAGTCGAGGACGATGCGGTCACGCGAGACGTTGGTGGCGCCCGGGGCCGGCGATGCCGAGACCAGATATGGAGGGTCCTCGTCACGCGGCCCACCCCCCGGGGTGCCCATGGAGGCGCATCCGGCTATGATGCCTATCAGGATTAGGGTCGAAAAGAAGTATAGAAGTTTTTTCATTCTTTTTT
>CAZUAK010000078.1:0-7665 GCA_964618395.1 uncultured Sangeribacter sp. | reverse complement strand
TTAGGGGTTTTGGAGCTTCATCATGTCGGGCATGTCTTGGAAGCCCAAGGAGCGGTAGACGGGCTTGCCGTCTTCGGTGGTTTCGAGGTAGATCTTGCCGCAGCCTCGGGCGCGGGCCTCGTCTATGAGGCGGCGGACAATGGTGTGGGCCATTCCGTGTTCGCGGAAGCGGTCACGGACGTAGATGTTCATCAGGTATCCGCAGCGCCCGGTTGGGTTGTCGGGCGAGGGGAGCTCCATACTGAAGCAGATGCCTCCGCAGCCGGCCGGCTCGCCGTCGGCTGTGGCCATGAACGCGATGTGGCGACCGTCGGGGACGGCCGCCTCATAATAGCGTCTGTTCTCTTCGAGCAGCTCCGGGGTGGGGGTGACGCCGAAGACATGGCGGATGACTTCGTCACGCCACATCATCAACTCATCCACTCCGTTCAACTCCTTGAGTTCTATGTTCATAGTCTATTCTTTTTCATAATGTAAGAAACCGGGCCGGACTGTGAGAAACGGGTTCTGTGTCCCGGACTCCGGCTCGGGGTCAGACTCCGCCCTCCTTCATGACTAAGGGAAGGGCGTCGACATCCACCTTGCCTCGGCGTGTCACCGGGATTTCATGCACGCGGACAAAGAACTCCGGCACCATGAAATCGGTCAGTCGGTCAGCGAGATACTTTCTGACCTTATGGAGCGTGCACCCCTCGTTGGGGACGATGTACGCGGTGAGGTAGTGTAGGCCATTCTCGTCGAGGAAGGCCCGGACGACGCCGCGCTCCACTTCCGGACAGGTATTGAGCACATTCTCAACCTCTTCCGGCTCTACACGCTTGCCGAGGATCATCACCTGGTTGTCCCGGCGGTTAAGGAAGGCGAGGTTTCCGTCCGGAAGCTCATAGCCGAGGTCCCCGCTGCGGTACATGCGGGTGCCGTCTTCGAGCGTCACGAAGTTTTTCTGTTCCGGCACATCGTTTATATATCCCCGGCTGACACCCTCGCCGAAGATACAGATTTCGCCGACCTCACCCTTGGGCACCTCGTTGAGGTTCTTGTCGAGAATCTTGGTGCGCACACCCTTCACCGGTTTGCCGACCGGGAAGGTTCCGTCCTCGAGCGGTTCGGCGTTGTCGATGCGGTAGTAGTTCGAGCAGACGGTTGTCTCCGAAGGCCCGTAAGTGTTGTATATGCGCACCCCCTTGTCGCGGAGGTTGGTGATATAGCTTGCGCGGATAACGTCGCCGCCGCTGATGATGAGGTTCACCGACTTCGGGAGCTCCGGGAGCTTGTTTATCTCCGCCAGCAGATAGGGGAAACCGTCGATGATGGTGACCTTATGGCGCTCGATGAACTTCATCAGGCCGGCGAGCGAGCCGTTGTGGACGGCATGAGAGGGGATGCAGACGGCCGCGCCGTTGAGCAGGGTGGTGTATACCTCCTCGACGAAGATGTCGAACGAGCAGACCGAATACTGGAGCATTATGTCGCCCGGGCCGGTGTGGAACTCCTCCTCGAAGGCCTCGGAGTAGTTGACGACCGAGTGGTTTTCGACGACGACCCCTTTAGGCTTTCCGGACGTGCCCGAGGTATAGAGGACGTATGCGACACCGTCAGGTGTGGAGCGGTCCTCCATGACCCTCTCAGTGGGGCGGAGGTGTTTGCAGAAGTTGTCGGTTATGATGAAGTCGACGTTTGCGGTCTGCATCATATAGTCGATTCGCTCCTGGGGGAGCGAGGGTTCGGCAGGTACATAAAAAGCGCCGCTTTTGAGGACGGCGAGCATTGCGGCGAGCTGTTCGGCGCCGTGGTGCATGACGATGCCTACGGCGGCTGGGTTGCGGTCGTAGAACTTTGAGAGGACAGCGTTGACCATCTCGTCAAGCTCCCTGTAGGTTAAGGTACGGTCATCTTCGATGATGGCCGGCGACTGTGGGAACTTGTCGACCATCTCCCGGAAACGGGAGTAAATTGTGTTTTTCATTAATATGTTTGTTTTATGGTATAACACTGTAGGCGGGGGGATGGTTTGTTTTTGGTTTTTGGGGTAGGTTTGGGGCCCTGGGCGGGGCTCGGACGCCTTTGGCGCCCTCGGGGTCGGTGTTGGGGTAATCGGCACACGAGCTTCGCTCGCGTCACTGAACTATGTCAGCACCGGCGAGGTGTTAGGCTGGGGGCCGGGTCACTATGTCGACACGGGCGAGGGTGTAGGCGGGGGGAGGGGTCACGAGGTCATAGAACCTGTCGCCGACACGGAGCCTCAGCGGGGTGAAGGTCTCGAAGGCGGGCAGACGCCCGGCCTTTAGCTTTAGGCGGTCTTTGAACGAGAGCTTCGTCGGGTCAGAGAAGTCGTAGGTCAGGGTTATCTCCTGGGGCACGGAAGAGGATGGGGCGGGGCCGGAAGAGGAAGGGGAGGGACCGGAGGAGGAAGGGGTGGGGCCGGAGGAGCCGGGATTGGTGTCTGTGGGGACCGGAATGAGGAGGTGGGGGGTGTTGGGTACCCTGCGGGCTCGGGCTGTGCCGGGGAGGGTCTCGGTGATGAGGGTCCGGGTGGAGTCGGGGAGGGCCTTCTCTTCGGGGCCGGGGTTGCGGAGGGCTTGGAGCTCTTGGGCGGGGAGGAGCAGCAGCGGGCGGCGCGCGGGGTGACCGTAGTAGGGTGCGGCCAGGCGGGCAGTCAGAATCCGGTAGTCATTTTCGGTGTCAAGCTGCCACTCATAGGCGTTCGTGAGGCCGAACTTCCGGAGCAGCCCCGACTCCGCACCCTCCGGGATGGCCACCAGGCCGTCCGGGTCTTTAATGTAGGCCTCTATCGCCCTGTCATACAAGCGTTTCTCCCGGGCGTCGGCAGCCGTGACAGCACCGTCGAGGGCGAGCAGCACCGCCATCAGCGGGAGGTATATCCCCGGGCGGTCCGCCTTGACCACATACTTTCCCGTCAGGCGGAAGAAAAGAATCATCGCGAACGCACTCAGCGAGAAGAAGCCCTTGCCTCCCAAAGAGCCAATGACGAAAAGGAACAGCAGAGTGAAGACGATGACGCCCACAAGGAAACCGTTCTCACTGAACAACTCTGTGAGATAGCGCCTTGTCTGCGCCCGGCCATTGCGCAGGCGGTAAACCAGCAGGCAGCCCAACAGCAGGTCCACCCAGCCGTTCATGAACAGATGGCCGACACGGTGAACCATCATCAGCGCCGACCAGCCCCCGTCGAGTGTCTCGAGCCTCATGAAATTGCCCGGGCTGAAGACCAGGAAGACTGCGCCGGCGAAATAGAAGAGGGCGATAAGGCCCCGCCGTCCGAGAATCTCGCGCGGGTGAAAGAGCAGGCTCACCCCCATGGTGGCAGCTATGGGGACGGCGAACGCCTCGTGGCTCCAGCCGGCGATGAACATCACCGGTGCCCAGAGGTACAGGCGGCGACGCCAGACGTAGAGGGCGAACAGAGAGAGCAGAAGCACCCACAGATAATTGACCGAGCTCGACGGGAGAGAGTACAGGCGGCCCGCCTCGGGCATAAGGAAGAGCATCGAGAAAGCGATGAGCGTGAGCAGAAAGAGGTTCAGTCCACGCTTCGGTCGCGAGAACCTGTACATCACCGCCACCGTGAGGCAGAAGACCAGGGCGTTGAGCAGCGCGAAGAGCCGGTGAGCATGAAAGCCGTCGAAGAGCTGAACGAGCACATGGACAGGCACGCGGCCGTTGTTTTCGGCATACTGCACCCGCTGGGACTCCACCATGTCGGCCATGCTCCCGATAGGGCGCAGCTGTGTGTCGGCGGCCGCGTCAAAATCCGGTTCGAGGATAAAGGAATATATCATATCGTCGCCGCGCGGAATGGCGTTGAGCGAGTTGAGCCACACGCCCACGCCGACGAGGACGAGCAGCAGGGCCCCCAACGCGGCGCGCCATGGTGCGTCCTTCGGGCCTCCGGCGCCCCTGACGCTCCCGGTGAACACTCCGTTGCCGGTCTTCAGATCTTTCATAACCGCAAAGGTAACAAAAAAAGATGTACGAGACACCTTTTTAAAAAACGACGGCTGCACTCATCCAAGAACCGGCACAAGAACCGGCACAAAAAGGCGTACCGCAGAACACAATCTGCGGTACGCCATACTTATGATTTCTATAATCTGCTTATTCCATAAACATCTTCACGCGGTTCCAGCGGCCGTCGAGTGCGTCGGGGACGTAGTCGACCTCTTCAGGCTGCTTGAACTCAGAGTAGCGAGAGTCAGACCAGATGAAGGGGAGCTCACGGACGTGGGCGGTACCGAACTTCATCCAGAACGAAGTCTTCTGACCGTTGATGCTCGGCTTGCGGCTGAGGTTGGCGAGAGTCTCCTTGATGAGCTCTGCCGAACAAGCCTTCGCGTCGACCGAACCGTCAGGACGCTGACGCGGCAGCTCCGTTGTGCCGTAACCGAGGTCCCAGCGGCCGTAGATAGAGAGCGGCTCGCGGTCTGCGGTATATGTGATAAGGTCCTTGGCAGCCTCGATGTCGGTCACCTTGCCGATGCCCTGCCAGAGCTGGAAACGGCGCATCGGGCGGAGGTTCATGCTCTCCAGCTCATAGCCTACCCACCAGCTGATCGGCTGATTGACGCCGAAGATGTGGGTCGGGGTGATGAGGTGGTGGTCATAGTCGAGCTCGGTGGGCTTGTAGCCGGTAGAGTCGGTGATGGTCACCTTCTTGCCGTCGGCCTTGAAGAGCACGAAACGCTCGTAACTCATATCGATAAGCGCGATTTCGCCGGTGTTGGCGTCCACGATCTGATAACCGCTGAGGTATGTGCCGGTGTTGTCGAGAGTCATGTACTTATAGAACTCGTCGATGTTGCGTGCGAACTGCTCGGCGGCGGCGCTGCGGTATGTCAGCCAGATACCGAGGATCTTGGTCTTGTCATAGAGGTCCACGTGAGTGGTCTCGTTGAAGCCGATACCGTGACCGTTGAAACCGAAGTCCGTGTTCGAGCCGAACTGACCGGGGCAGTTTGCGTTCTGGGTGACGAAATCCTCGCCGATACAGTATGTCACGGCGCAAGACTGGGCCCAGAAGCAGCACCACGAGTTGTGGGTCCAGAAGACATTGCCGTCGGCCATCTTCTTGGCGAAGGCCGTGCAGTGCTCCTGCTTGTCGGTGCGGTGGTGTTCGTCGCTCTTGGCGGCCTTTGTGGCTGTGCCGTAACCCATCACGAGGCCGATCTGGTCACCCACGCAGTCAAAGAGGTCATACTGCGAGTTGATGAAGATGACGTCGAGGAACGTCAGCGGGGTGTCGCCGATACCGAGGGTCTGGTTGTCGGGGAGGACGAGGTCGCCGAGGCCCACGTTTGTACGGGGAGCCTTGTCGGTCGCGCCCTCATAGATTCCGAGCTGACGGAACAGCAGGCGGGCGATCTTCTCGATCATCGGTTCGGCGATGCGCTGGTTGACGAGGTCGAGCAGATAGTTGTAGTTCTGCTTGACGGTGTCGCCGCAGACCTTCAGGTAGTTGGGCTTCACCTCGACAGAAAGGGCATCCTGGGGCGTGGCGCCGATGAGGAAGTTCTTCCACGAGTTGTTACGAGTGGCCAGGATCATCGGGCCGGTCTGAACCTTACCCTGGACATATCCGGCGTTATATTCGTTCTGGAAGATGCTTACGTTCGGGTTTTGCGCGTAAATCGCAAAGTTCCAGTTATTGTCGATGCACTGCGCGAAACCGCAGGTATACTCGTCGAGGACGAACTGAGTCGCATCGGTGTTTTTGAAATTAGGGGTGTATTTAGACATTGTGTTTTTCTTTTAAAGGGTCGGGGTTACTCCATAAACATCTTCACAGGATTCCAGCGTCCGTCGATCACGTCGGGGATGAAGTCCACCTCTGTGGGGAGTTTGAACTTGGCCCAGCGTGAAGTTGACCATGCGAACGGGCTTCCGTCGATATACGGCGAGCCGAACTTCATGAGGAACGAAGTGCGCTGACCGTCCTTAGAGGGCTTCATGGTCAGGCCGGCGAGCACCTTGCGGATTTCGGAGGTCGAGAAGGCCTTGGCGTCGATAGAGCCGTGGGGCTGATAACGCATGAACTCGGAGGTACCGTAGTTGTTGTCCCAACGTCCGGCGATAGAGATAGGCTCCAGGTTCTCGTTATATGTGATCAGGCTCTGGGCGCTCTGGATGTCGCGAACGTTCGGAATCGAGCGGTAGAGCTGATAACGACGTTTCGGCGCACCGTCGATTGTCTCCAGCTCACGCCAGATACGCTTGTAGACCGGGATGTTACATCCGAGGATGTGGGTCGGGGTGGCCATGTGGTGGTCATAGTCGAGGAAGTTGGGCTGATAGCCGGTAGAGTCTTCGACGGTCAGTTCCTTACCGTTGCCTTTGAACAGGGCGAAACGTGCGTAAGACATATCGATCATGCCGAACTCATCCTTGAAGGCGTCGACAACCATGTATGCGCTCAGGTATGTGCCGGTGTTGCCCATCTTGAGGTAGTCATAGAAGTCGTCGATGCTGGTGGCGAACGCCTCGGCGGCGCCTGCACGCCATGTCAGCCAGAGGCCCTCGGTCTTCGCCTCGGTATAGAAGTATGTCTCGGTGGTCTCGTTGAAGCCGATTCCGTGTCCGTTGAAACCGAAGTCGGTGTTCGAGCCGAACTGGCCGGGCGAGAACGAGTTCTGGGTCAGGAAGTCGTCGTTGACAACGTATGTCATCGCGCAGCTCTGGGCCATCAGACAGCACCACGAGGTGTGTGTCCAGACGATGTCGCCGTTGTCGAGTTTCTTCACGAAGCCCGAGCAGTGACCCGGTTTCAGGCGGAGATCCTCCTGCTTGACATCGTTCTCCTCGGCGATTGTGTGGTCCTTGACATCCTTCTGGAGCTGGTTGAGGGCCACGCCGAGTTCCTTGCCGGCGGCGTCCCAGATATCCATCTGTGCGTTGACGAAATAGATATCCATGAAGCTAAGGGCGTCGTCGCCTGCACGTGTGGCAGCGTCCCAGGGATCCATGTTGGAGAGCTTCAGGTTTTCGAAGGTCACGTTCTTCAGCGGTTCCTTGTCGGCGGTACCGTGATAGATACCGAGCATACGGAACATAAGGCGCATGATGTTGCGCACCTTCACGTCAGAAGCCTGGTTCTTCTCCACATAGTCAGTCAGCCAGTTATAGTTGGTGACGAGGTGTTTGGTGACGATTTCGAGGCCGTTGGGCGGGATCTGGGTCGAGTCGGCGCCGGGACCTTCGTCGAGCACGTACCACCGCCAGGTGTTGTTGCGTGTCGCCTTCATCATGGCGTTGCCGACGACCTTACCCTGTACATAACCGGCATTGTAGTCGTTCTGATAGATGCTCACAGAAGGATCCTGGGCATAAGCCGCGAAGTTCCAGTTGTTGTCGACACATTGGGCATAGCCCTTTGTGAACTCGTTGAGCACGAACTCCCGCACGTCGGTGTTTAAGAATTCATTTGCTTTCATAGTATTTAAGTTTTAATAAATTGGGGTAATCAGGGGTTATATCCGGCCGCGGGTTGCAAACCCGCGGCGACGGATAATATTGTGGTTATTTGGTTTCCTCCTTAGAGTCCTTGGGGTCAGCAGGCTTGGGAGCCTCGACAGGCTTTGCAGGTTCAACAGGCTTTGCGGGCTCAACAGGCTTTGCGGGCTCAACAGGCTTTGCGGGTTCAACAGCCTTTGC
>CAZUAK010000077.1:0-9760 GCA_964618395.1 uncultured Sangeribacter sp. | reverse complement strand
TGAGCGGACGGTGGATCTCGAGGTTCTCGGTCTCGACCCACTTGCCGTCTTCCCAGTATTTGCCCTTCTGGGTGATTTCGCGGATGTTGATTTCGGGGTTGAAGTTGGTGGCGAAGGCCTTGCCGTGGTTGCCGGCGTTACAGTCGACGATGTCGAGATAGCGCATCTCCGAGAAATGGTGCTTGGCCGCGTAAGCGACAAAGACGGCAGACACGCCCGGGTCGAAGCCGCAGCCGAGGATGGCGGTCAGACCGGCCTTCTCGAAGCGCTCGCGGTAAGCCCACTGCCATGAATATTCGAAATGAGCCTCGTCCTTAGGCTCATAGTTGGCCGTGTCGAGATAGTTGACGCCACACTCCAGACAGGCCTCCATGATGGTGAGGTCCTGGTAGGGGAGGGCGACATTGATGCAGATATCGGGCTTGTGACGGCGGAAGAGCTCGCAGAGCTCGCTGACCGAGTCAGCGTCGACGCGGTCAGTGGTGATGTTTTTCGCGCCGATCTTTTCGGCCAGGCGGTCACACTTCTCCTTTGTGCGCGAGGCGATGACGATTTCGTTGAACACCTCGGGATATTGGGCGCATTTGTGGGCCACGACAGTGCCCACGCCTCCGGCGCCGATGATGATTACTTTCCCCATGACGGTATACTACTTATATTGGTTTACAGAATGCAAAAATAATGAAAAAAAACGACATAGGCGTCCCCTTGGTCTCTCGTTTATTAAAATTTGGCTGTTTCGTCAAAAAGTATTAATTTTGCGAGGTTGACTGTGGTTCAAAAAAACCGACCGAATCAGAGTCGACATCCGGTCATGCAGATAGAAATCGAAGACATAGCGCACCTTCCGGAGGCTGCCGCGAGGCTCCTCGAGGCGCTGGGGAGCCGCAGGATAGTGGCTCTCGAAGGGGAGATGGGTGTCGGCAAGACGACGCTTGTCTCGGCCCTGTGCCGCCTCAAGGCGATGGACGACGAGGCCTCGAGCCCGACGTTCGCCATCGTCAACGAGTACCGGTCGTCACAGACCGGCGAGAGGGTCTTCCACTTCGACTTCTACCGCATAGAAAGTGACGAAGAGGCCTTCGACTTGGGTCTGGATGAGTATTTCGGCAGCGGCTCGCTGTGCCTGATGGAGTGGAGCGCAAACGTTGAGCGCTTCCTTCCCGAAGAGACGGTGACCGTGCGCCTCGAAGAACGTCCCGACGGTTCACGACTCATAACGCTCGACGAATGAAGACCATCCGACTCGCCCAGACCGCCTCGACCAACAGTTACGCCTCGGCTCACGCGCCGGAGCTGGAGCCGTGGACCATCGTGGTCACCGACTGCCAGACCGGAGGGCGCGGCCAGCGCGGAAACTCCTGGGAGGCCGAGCCGGGAAAGAACCTCACCTTCTCGGTGGTCATCAAGCCCGAAGGATTCCGGGCGCGCGACCAGTTCGCCCTGTCGGAAGCGGTCGCCCTGGCGACCGTCGAGACCTTGGGCGAGGCCGGGATAGAGGCGAAGGTGAAGTGGCCCAACGACATATATGTCGGGGACCGCAAGATTGCCGGTCTGCTGCTCGAGCACGCCGTCACCGGGATGTTCATCACCCACACCGTCGCCGGCATAGGCCTGAACGTCAACCAGACCGAGTTCCGCTCAGACGCACCCAATCCGGTGTCGATGGCGATGCTCACCGGCCAGGAATACGAGCTCGACCCGCTGCTCGAACGCCTCGGCCAGAACATAGAGCGCAAGGTAGGCCGGTGTGCCGGTGAAGAGGGACGCGCCGCGATGCATGAAAGCTTCAAGTCCTCGCTCTGGCGCGGAGACGGAGGGTATCATCCCTTCCGCCTGCCCGACGGGACCGCCTTCAGCGCGCGCATCGTCGATATCGAGCCGGCCGGATTCCTCATACTGGGGGAAAAAGAGGGAAAAGAACGGAAGTTCGCATTTAAAGAAGTGAACTTCTGCCTTTCGGAATAATATTGAAGTCCTAACAGACGTTAAAGATACAAAAAAGAAACGGATGCTGACAGTCTCCATAGTAACCTTCCACACAGCCGAGCAGGAATTGCGTTCGGCCCTTGACTGTTTGGCAAATCCCGATGTCGGCCATATCTGGGTCATCGACAACGGCCACGAGGAGCGCATCCGCAAGATATGCGGCGACTATCCGAAGGTCGAATACATAGCCAGCGAGAATGTCGGCTACGGCTCGGCAAACAACATCGCCCTGCGCAAGGCCCTCGAGATGCCCGAGGCTAAATATCACCTGGTGATGAACACCGACCTCAGCTTCGACCCCGCGATACTGCGGCAGCTGAGCGACAAGCTTGACCGCAATCCCGAGATAGGGTGCATCCAGCCGCGCATCGTCTCTCCCAACGGTGACCAACAGAACCCCCGCAAACTTCCGACCCCCCTGGACCTTCTGGCGCGAAGCATCTTTCCGCGAACATGGTTCCGCAAGAGCCGTGACCGCTACCTTCTGCGCCATCTGGACCTCGACCAGCCCTGGAACGTCCCCTTCCACTCAGGATGCTTCATGTTCCTGCGGCTCGACGCCCTGCGTAAGGTCGGACTCTTCGACGAGCGCTTCTTCCTCTATATGGAAGACATTGACCTCTCGCGCCGAATCCACCGAGACTACGTCTCGCTCTACTGGCCCGAGGTGTCTATCAATCACTCCCACCGCGCCGCCTCAAAGAAACACCCGAAACTCTTCCTTATACACGCCTTCACCATCATCAAGTACTTCAACAAGTGGGGATGGTGGAAAGACGCCGAGCGGAAACGCTTCAACGAGAATATCGAAAAGGGACCCTATGTCACGGCTGATTCGGTTTCTCGCGGGTGAACCGGGGTCAAGACCCTGTCTCGAAGAACCGGGTACAAGGCCCTGGTTTGAAAAACGGGGTTCAATTTCTGGAGGCTGTCCTCGCCACAGAAGGGCGGCATCCGTCACTATCTTCTTCAAACACCTTAGATTATGGGCATATCGGTCATTATCAGTTCTCACAATTCTGCCCGTCACATTGAGAGGGTTCTCGAAAGTGTAAAGAATTTCGACGAGGTCGTTGTCTGCGACATGAACTCGACAGACAGGACCCGCGCCATCCTTGCCGCGAAAAATGTCAAGGTCGTCCCGCTCCCGGAGTATGACGAGGGAGGCTATAACGCCATCCGCAGGTACGCGCTCGAAAACGCAACCTCCGAGTGGGTGCTGATGTTACGCCCTGACGAAGTCGTCACTCCCCATCTCACCAAATACCTTTATGAGTTCATCAAGGACCCCGGTGACGTGAGGGGCATCATCATCCCCAGGAAGAACTACCTCTTCAACCGGCTGCGCGACAACACCTATCCCGACTATCAGTTCCGCTTCTTCCACCGTGAGGGCACGGAGTGGGCCACGAGCAAGTACGCCGATCCCAACGTCAGCAAAAAGAGCTATAAGATTCCGGCCTCGAAGGGAGAACTGGCGCTCATCAAGCTCCCGAGATCCCTCTCGACAATGCTCCACACCGCCCACCACACCCACGATCATCACGACAGGGCCTTCCACAGCCATGACCGCATTTCGGCCTGGAAGATGATAAAGGTCCCGGTGGCAAAGTTCCTGAAGGAGTATCTGCTGAAGGGGAAGATACGCTACGGCACCGAAGGTTATGTCACCTCGGTCAACAAGGCTCTCGAGCTCTACTGCAAGATGGCCAAGGCTCACGAAGCCAAGTCGATGAAAGACTTCTATGAACTGCTCGACAACATAATAGCCGGCAAGGCCGACCCCATAGTACCGAAGGTGACCGACGAGAAGAGGGAAGGCAAGAATACGGATGATTGAGCCTCACGTTTCACAAAAAGAAAGACAGAGACGCTGAAGACAGACACTGAACGCGGACGCGGAATTATGAAGATAAAGAGAAAGAAACCGATGATATTCAGCTCCCTGCTGACGCTGGCGCTTGTTTTCGGGGCGTGTGGCGCCTCAGGGAAGGGAAATGTTTCCGACACTGCGGGGACGGTGGCTGCCGATGCGGAGATCACTCGCCCGAGCTTCGACGCTGACAGTGCCTACAGCTATGTGAAGCGACAGGTGGACTTCGGGCCGCGCGTGCCCAACACGGAGGCTCACCGTCAGGCGGGCCGCTGGCTCAGCGACGAACTCCGCCGTCACGGCGCTCAGGTGACCGAGCAGACCACCGTGCTGACGGCCTTTGACAAAACCCCGCTTCAGGTGAAGAACATCTTCGGCTCCTTCAATCCGCAGGCCTCGCGCCGCCTCCTGTTGGTGGCTCACTGGGACTGCCGTCCCTGGGCCGATGAAGACCCCGATGCGTCCAAGCGCTCAACTCCCGTCGACGGCGCCAACGACGGTGCCTCGGGTGTGGGGGTGCTCTTGGAGACGGCCCGTCAGCTGAAGACCCTCGACCCCTCTGTCGGGGTCGACATCCTCTTTGTCGATGCCGAAGACTGGGGTAGTTCGGGTGACGACGACAGCTGGGCATTGGGTACGAAATACTTCGCCGCTAACCCTGTCGTTCCCGGTTACTCACCCGAGGGGGCCGTGGTGCTCGACATGGTCGGCTCGCCTGACGCCCGTTTCCCGCGCGAATATATCTCGCAGGTGAACGCCCCGGCTTTGGCCGACCGGTTCTGGCAGGCTGCCGCCGAGATGGGATACGGCGACCTCTTCCCCAACAAAATCGGCTCAGCCGTCACCGACGACCACGTAGAGCTTCTGAAAGCGGGCATTCCCGCCATCGACATCATCGACTACCGCGAAGGCGAAGGCTTCTGTCCGCAATGGCACACGACCCGCGACGACATGACCGGCATCTCGCGCGAGACCCTCGCCAAGGTAGGCGAGACCCTCCTCCAATTCATCAAAAACTTCTAACCCTGCCGGACACGGAACCCAACATACCACCTCCCGGGCAGCCGGGGGGTGAACTGACAAACTGAAAAATCAAAACAACCTCGAAATATGAACTTCATTGAAGAACTTACTTGGCGCGGGATGATACATTCGATGATTCCCGGGACTGAAGAGCAGCTGGCGAAAGAGATGACGGCTGCTTACCTCGGAATCGATCCTACCGCCGACTCACTCCATATCGGTCACCTCTGCGGCGTGATGATGCTGCGCCACTTCCAGCGCTGCGGACACAAGCCCATCGCCCTCGTCGGCGGCGCCACCGGCATGATCGGTGACCCCTCAGGCAAATCCGCAGAGCGCAACCTCCTCGACGAGGAGACCCTCCGCCATAATCAGGAAGCCATCAAGAAACAGCTCGGCAAGTTCCTCGACTTCAACTCAGACGCACCCAACCGCGCCGAGCTCGTCAACAACTATGACTGGATGAAAGACTTCACTTTCCTCGACTTCGCACGCGAAGTCGGAAAGCACATCACCGTCAACTACATGATGGCCAAGGATTCCGTCCAGAAACGCCTAAACGGCGAGGCACGCGACGGCCTCTCCTTCACCGAGTTCACCTATCAGCTCCTCCAGGGCTACGACTTCCTCCACCTCTTCCAGGAAAAGAACTGCAAGCTCCAGCTTGGCGGCTCTGACCAGTGGGGCAACATCACCACCGGCACAGAGCTCATCCGCCGCACCGTCGGCGGCGAGGCCTACGCACTGACCTGCCCCCTCATCACCAAAGCCGACGGCGGCAAATTCGGCAAGACCGAAAGCGGAAACATCTGGCTCGACCGCCGCTATACCTCCCCCTATAAGTTCTATCAGTTCTGGCTCAATGTCAGCGACGCCGACGCCGAGAAGTACCTCAAGATCTTCACCGCCCTCTCGAAAGAGGAAATCGACGCACTCGTCGCCGAACACGCCCAGGACCCCGGCAGCCGCCCCATGCAGAAACGCCTCGCAAAAGAGGTCACAGAGATGGTCCACTCTCCGGAAGACTACGAAGCCGCCGTCGCCGCCAGCCGCATCCTCTTCAGCAACGACACCGCCGACGCACTCGCCGCCCTCGACGAGGCCACGCTCCTCGATGTCCTTGACGGAGTAGAGACCTTCCCCATCTCGGCCGAAGAGCTCAAGGCCGGAATCCCCATCCTCGACCTGCTCGCCGTCAAGACCAAGGTCTTCCCCTCAAAAGGCGAAGCCCGCAAGATGGTCCAGGGCAACGGCGTGAGCATCAACAAGAAAAAAGTCTCAGACCCCAACGCCGTCATCGGCGAAGAGAGCCTGCTCGCCGGCAAGTATATCCTCGCCCAGCGCGGAAAGAAGAACTACTATCTGCTGAAAATCGGATGAAGACACTCTTAAAAACCCTCGCCGGGTGTGTGGTTCTCGCCGGGACACTCTGCGCCTGTGACAAGGATGACGACAAGGTCCCCTCGAACCTCTATCAGCAATACGAAGTGCTGGTCGAGAGCGGAAGCGCCTCAGCCTTCGCCAACATGCGTCAGGGGGGAGCCAACGGAGAACGAGTCAATATCGGAGACCGCCTGACGGTCAACACGCTCCCCATGTTCTATGAGAAGCCAGTGACGGCCACGGAGCCGGAATACACCTACTTCGCCACGCTCGCCGCGAACCACGAGCAGGCAGTCTTCCGCTTCAAGAACTCCGACGGCAAGACGCTCGTCAACACCTCGGACTTCGGGGCTCTCAGCGCCGTCACCCCGGTAAACAACAGCCTCTATGAGGTGCACGCCGGAGATATGATTGCCGTCGCCCTCAACGGAGCGCCGCGTCTGGAGGTCAAGGCCTATCTCGTAGGCACGTCGGCCCTGTCGGTGCCCATGGAGCTTCCGCTCATGGACAGTCCCGACCTGACCCATCCGAAAGTGGAGGTGAAACTGCCCGATGTCAGCGGTGTCTATGACCTCGTCTTTGACCGCATACACGTGACTCCCGTCACTCAGGGAGACGGGAGCGCCTCCGGAGAGGTCAAGACGGTCATCAGGACTCGCCGGCCGGTGAAGTTCGGCTGACGACGAGGCTTTACCGGGCCGCTTCGCTAAGCCCGCACACGACAGAGCTTTACCGGGCCGCTTCGATAAGCCCGCACACGACAGAGCTTTACCGGGCCGCTTCGATAAGCCCGCACACGACAGAGCTTTACCGGGCCGCTTCGCTAAGCCCGCACACGACAGAGCAACGGTAACGTGAATACAAACTAAGACCCCGTTTCAAAAAAATAAGGGAGGAGAGTCCGCTTTTGGACTCTCCTCCCTTGCTGTTGGCTTTCCCGGCGTTTCTAACCGGGGGCGGAACTTCGAGGAAGACTCACTCCTTTTCCAGGCGGATGCCGTAGATGCGGGCGCGGTTGGTAGCGATGTTCATGTTCTCGTTTTCGGGGCGGAAGTCGAGGGTCAGGATATGCTCGCCGGCCGTGAGGTCCATCTTGACCGAGTTTGACCAGCCGTGGTCATCCCAGTTCTCGCGTCCTCGCTGCGGAAGCACCACGAGGCCTGTGCGCTGACCGTCAACGCTCAGGGTGCGGATGGCGCACTTGTTCTCGGTGTTCACCGGACCCTCGCCGTTTGCGTAGTTGACAGTCACGTGGTAGACACCCGGCTCGGTGATGTTCACCGGAACCTCCACAACATCCCCCTTGTCAGCCATGCGGCCGTCGAGGGCCACGAAGAGCTGATCGCGGGTAGAGCGCGGCTCGGAGGCGAAGCCGGCAGTGCCGTCTTCGGCCACACCGATGATCTGATAAGAACCGGGCACAGAGGCGTCAAAGGTCGTTGCGTGTGTGCGAGCAATCTCCTTGCCGTCGCGAAGCACGATATACTCGCCGATATACTCGATGGGATTCCAGACAAGGGTGTTCCCCTCCAGCCAGGCTATCGGCGTCAGCGGAGCATTCTTGTTAGCCGTCATGTTTATGCCGACCGGGGCGATGGGCTCGTCGTTCATGGTGATTTCAACCTTCATCTTCCCTTTGGCCTTCTTGGCCGCGATGAAGGGGGCCTGTTCCTTGCCGTTGACCTTGAAAGACTTGATTCTGTCGCCATACCCGCTGACGGTGATGTCCAGCGAAGCGTCGCGATACTTGAAATTCTCGAGAGTGCGGGTGCCCCCCAAGGCCTCCGGGACAAAAGGCTTGAACGCCAGACCGTCCTTCTGGAAATCTATGCCGAACAGAATCTTGTGGGTCAGCGCCAGGTTGCCGCTCAGACACCAGAGCATATTCGACGAGTTGAGCTCAGTGGCGATGTCGCCGTTCTCGATGTTGAAGTTCTCCTTGTTTGTGGCGAAAAGGGCCGCCGGGCGGAAGACCGAGCCGAAAGCCTGCATCACGCCCTCCTCATTTCCGGCCTTGGCGTTGGCCAGGCCCCACCATGCTCCGACCCAAGGCCAGAGCGACTTGTTGTGATAAGACGGAATGTCGGCTATCTGAGGCCAGAAGATAGTCACGCCGAAGGGCGTGGTGGGGTTGTTGCGCGTGACGGTCTTGGCGCGCTCCGCGTCGGCCACGTCCCACATAATGGCCAGCGACTCGCCGAGCGTCTCCACGCGCGGGTTCGTGATGAGGTTGTCACGGCCGTATAGATACATAGCGTAATATCCCTTATCGTCCATCCAGAGGTGGTCGTTTACGGCCTTCGCGATTTTCTCGGACTGTGCGAAAGCGTCGCGCGCAACCTCCTTGTGTCCCAGGATGGTCGCCACCTCGCCCAGCACCTTCCACGCCTCGGCGTGTACCACAGAGGTCGAGAGGGTCTCGGTGTTGTATATGTCGGCGGTCTGCATCCATCGCGGATGGCTCTGCTCGCGCCAGTCGATAAACGATGTCTCGCCCTTCACCAGGCCTGTCTCGGTGTCATAGAACGAGGTTCGGTCCGTCTCCAGAGAGCGTTTGATGATGGGGTAGATGTACTCCAGCCACGAGCGGTCGCCCGTCACCTTATAGACCTCCCAGGCGGCGATACACCATATCTCGCGGTCGGTAGATACGGGCCAGGCTCCGCCCGAGCCGGTGTCCTGGATGATGCGTCCCAGCGGGTCCACCTTCTTCATCAGCGAGATTTTCGAGGCCTCCGGCTGGAGGTAAGCCATGGAGAGGAGGATGGAGTAGCTGACGTCGCGCGTCCACACGCCGGCCCATTCCTTGCCGGTGCGCAGTGTCGTGTCCGGCTCGACGGCGTTGATCATTTCGTCGAGGCCCATGTTGTAGATGGCCTGGTGCAGGCGGTTGGGGGTCGTCAGGCGCGGATAGGAGCTGATGTCGTTCTTCAGCTTCCACTGCTTGTCTATGCCCATATAGTATCCCGGCTGGGCTGAATATGTCGAGACGATTTCATATTCGGACGGGGCCGTGGCCATGAAGACCCCCTGGGTGATGGTGTCGCCGTGCCAGCTGTAGGCCGGCGTCTCGACGACGGTCGACGACGGTGCCGCCAGCGCGGCCGCGGCGAGCAATGAGATGTAAGAAGTCATGGTGATGGATGATGAGGTTAAAGAAGTCAGAGTTGTCGGGCCGCTTTGGACCTGACAACTCTGACTTCTGAATTATATTTTGCTGTGTCTTGTGACTTTTAGACCCCGTTTCAAAAAAATGGCAGTCGCACGGGTCGCAGCCTTGAGGCGATTTTTGTTCTGCAGGCGAAGGAGCATAGCGAGCTATGCGACTGAGCCAAAGGACAAAAAGCGGCCAAGGATGCGAGTCTGTTCGTAACTTCATATTTTCATATTCAGATAACGGAGTCAGCATAAGATTAGTATATGTTAAATTTCTCGCTAAATTTACTTTTGACCGTCTCCGGCCGGTGCTTTTCGCCAAGCTTCATCGGTCGC
>CAZUAK010000076.1:0-9977 GCA_964618395.1 uncultured Sangeribacter sp. | reverse complement strand
TGGTATGTTTCCTCAGTGCGTTCATTTCAGGGCTTATGCCGTCTGAACCACCGGGTGAGATTATTGATACCGGAACGGAGCAGTTTCCGTTTACCTATAAAATCGTGCTTGCGATTACGGATTTCATAATGGACAGTATGATAGTCCGTAATCTCACAATATACATTCCGGCATTGTTGGCAATACCGATAGTGTATTCAGGAGTAGGGGCAAGGAAGTATAACATTGCGGAATATTTCACGGCGATGATTTACATGACCTCGGCATTTCTACTCTTCGGCATTGTCACAAGTCCACTGTCACTGCTTTCCGAGTCTTGGTATTCGGGATTGGAAATAGCCTATTCGATACTAATCTGTTCGATAGCAATGTATAAAGCCTTCCCTATAAATTCTGTAAAAAAACGCATCGGTTTTTTCTTACTCTACATTCTCGTCTCCGGTTTCTTATACATGCTCATAATGATTGGTATAGCAGCCCTTCTCGGATTTGGTAAAATTAAGTCGTAAGATAAAATGGTCAAATCAAAACTCTCTTAATTGTAGCGACTAAGCGACTTATCGGTAATTCAATTTAAACATCCCACGGTCTCTTCAGAGTAGGAATGGAAAAATTTGCAGGATTGGAAGTAATTGCTTAAATTTGTGGGTGAGATACTTATGTTTCTGACATCTGTAAGCCTCAAAACAGTCATGCCTTTTTGATATGAAAGAAAAGTTAGGTGTATTCATTAGCCTCTTGTCTGATTATGGGTTTAAGCGCATATTCGGAGAACCGGATAACCGCAACCTTCTCATTTCCTTCCTGAACGCTCTGTTCGAGGGAGAGTGGGTAGTCGATGATGTTGACTATGACAATGTGGAGGACCCTGGGTTAACCGACGAGCAGCGAGGGCTTCGGTACGATGTCTACTGCCATTCAGTCAACGATAAGAATGAGCCTACTATGCATTTCATCATCGAGATGCAGAATGACTACCAGCCGAACTTCGACAGGCGGGCGCTTTATTATGTAGCGGAGGCGTACACACGTCAGGGAGAGAAAGGCTCAGGCTTCGACTTCGTGCCGGTGATCGGGATCTTCGTGATGAACTTCGACTGGAGAGGCGAGGCTCCAAACACGCAAAAGGTGGAGCGCAAAGGATTCATGGACCTGGACACGCATGAACCTTTTACCAACCTGATGCGTATGTACTTTATAAAGTTGCACAGTACTCCCAGACGAGAGGAGGACTGCAAGACTGAGATAGATCAGTGGATGTATTGCATTAAAAACTTAGGGAAGATGAAAGACATAGCGTTTAAGAAAGAAAATCCGATATTCGAGGAGCTTGCGAAGAAGGCGAGGGTAGCGGCGTTGACCCCGGACGAGAGACTGGAGTATGTACGTTCGCTGAAAGCCTACCGGGACTACCACAACATTATCCGTTCGAATTATATAGACGGCGAGCGTGCCGG
This sequence comes from uncultured Sangeribacter sp., assembly GCA_964618395.1. Taxonomy (GTDB): domain Bacteria; phylum Bacteroidota; class Bacteroidia; order Bacteroidales; family Muribaculaceae; genus Lepagella. The sequence continues at coordinate 8,520 of CAZUAK010000076.1, read as the reverse complement.
TGAGAAACGCGGCATCGCCATCGGTGAGAAACGCGGTATCGCTATGGGTGAGAAAATGGGTGTTGAGATGACGGCGCGCAATATGCTTCAGATGGGATTGCCGATGGATGTTATCTCGAAGGCTACCGGTCTGTCGAGCGAGCGCCTCTCCTCCTTGTGAAAGAGCATTCCTGTCACTTTGTAAAGTGAACGTTACAAAACTATAAGATAACAGAAATGGCGACCAACAGGTCGCCATTTCTGTTGAGATATTATTTAGAGTTTAGTTCTTGGTGAAGGGGGGCGGGGTGCCGGGGTCGTCGTCCGTGTCGGTGGTCGAGCCGTCGGCGGGTGCCGGGAGATCGATGATGGAGTCGATGTCGAAGGGATCATCAAAGCCGGGCTTCTTTCCCTGTTTGCTGTCTCGTTCGGCCTTTTCCTGCGCACGCTTCTCCTCCTCCTTCTTGTTGAGCTCAATGATCTCGTCGGTGCGCGAGCGCCACTGACGCTTGCCGAGGATGGCCTCGACATCGTCGTGATAGATCACCTCACGCTCAATCAGAAGGTCTCGGATTTCATTGTGTTGCTTTGCATGCTCGCGAAGAATGGCCTTGGCGCGTTCATACTGCTCGTTCACGATACGCATAACCTCCTCGTCAATGATACGGGCAGTCTCTTCAGAATAGGGCTTCGTGAAGCCGTAATCCTGACCCGAAGAGTCATTGTAGTTCAGGTTCGGCAGTCGGTCGCTCATACCGTAGACCAGCACAAGAGAGCGAGCCAGCTTGGTGCACTTCTCCAGGTCGTCAGAAGCGCCGGTACCCACCTGACCGGTGAAGACCTCCTCAGCTGCGCGACCGCCGAGCATGCCGCACATAGTGTCAAGCAGCGCCTGCGTCGGGATTATCTGACGTGCTTCAGGTGCATACCATGCCGCACCGAGTGCACGACCACGCGGAACGATGGTCACCTTCACCAGCGGATTGCCATACTCTGTCAGCCAACTGATGGTAGCGTGTCCCGCCTCGTGCGTGGCGATAGAACGCTTCTCCGCATCAGTGATGATGCGTGAACGTTTCTCAAGACCACCCACAATACGATCGATGGCAGCCATGAAATCATCCCAGTCGACAGCCTTCTTGTTGTTGCGGGCCGCAATGAGCGCCGCCTCGTTACAGACATTGGCAATATCGGCACCCGAGAAACCCTGAGTCTGGCGTGCGAGCTGCTCGACATCGAGCTTCGCATTGGCCTTGATGTTGCGGAGATGAACGTTGAAAATCTCAACACGGTCTGTCAGCTCCGGAAGGTCAACGAATATCTGACGGTCGAAACGGCCCGGACGCAGAAGTGCCTTGTCAAGCATGTCAGCTCGGTTAGTCGCTGCCAGGATTATGACACCGTTGTTAGTGCCGAAGCCGTCCATCTCGGTGAGCATCTGGTTGAGGGTGTTCTCGCGTTCGTCGTTGCCGCCCATACCCGGGTTCTTGCCTCGCGCGCGACCCACTGCGTCAATCTCGTCGATAAAGATGATACACGGCGCTTTCTCCTTGGCCTGCTTGAATAGGTCACGGACACGCGCTGCACCGACACCAACGAACATTTCCACGAAGTCCGAACCGGACATCGAGAGGAACGGCACGTTGGCCTCGCCCGCCACAGCCTTTGCGAGCAGGGTTTTACCGGTTCCCGGAGGGCCAACGAGCAGCGCACCCTTCGGAATCTTAGCACCCAACTCCGTATATCTCTGGGGGTTCTTGAGGAACTCAACGATCTCCTCAATCTCCTGTTTGGCCTCAGCCTGGCCGGCGACATCCTTAAAGGTCACAGCCGGGCCGTTGCCCTTATCAAAGACTTTAGCACGAGACTTGCCGACATTGAAGATGCCACCCGGGCCACCGGCACCGTTTGACATCCTCCGGCTCATGAAGTACATGAAGGCGAAAATGAGGATAACCGGACCGAAGTACCAGAAGAGGCGCATCAGGTCCGAGCCCTTCTCATAGTTGACTTTAATGACAGGCTTACCCTCCGAGGCGAGTTGTGTGTTCCATGAATCGATTTTTTCCTGGATCTTATCGGTAGAGGGGATGACGGTCTTCAGATGAAGGTCAGTGGTTGCAAAAGCCGAGTTGCGTGTCAGCTCCTCCATGTGCTGGTTCTTGATGCCCTGCTTGTTGAGGGTACCCTCAGCCATATTGGATTCGGCCATGACGTCGATTTTCTCAAAGTCACCTGCGAGGGCTGCCTTCTCGAAATCGGTCCAGTCTACAGACTTGCTCTGAGTGCCGTCCTGAAAGTAGTATAGGGCGAGAAGCGACGCAATAATGAGTGCGTACATCCAGTACATATTGAACAGCGGACGCTTGCTATTGCGGTTCGGGCCCTGGTTCTTACGGTTGGGAAACATTATATTTTCTTGGTGTTTGTTTCGTCAGTCGGATTATTTTTTCGTAATGAAGTTGTGAAGACTGGTTTACTTTCTCAATAGGGTAAAAAAAACAGCTTCAATCCAAATCCGGTATTATGGTAGTTTCTGCATCGCTCCACAGATCCTCAAGATCATAAAAGCCACGGATGTCAGGCAGGAAGATGTGCACCATGACATTTCCGTAGTCGATGACGATCCACTGCGAGTTGCGGTATCCGTCATAGTTGACCGGTTTCTCACCGATGTTCTTCAAGACGCGGTCACGCACACTGTCGGCCAGGGCACTGACCTGGGAGGTGGATTTTCCGGTAGCGATGATAAAGGCTGAGGTGGAGGCACCGTCGACCTTCGAGAGGTCGAGCACCTTCAACTCCGTTCCCTTCTTGTCCTGAAGGGCCTCTATTATTTCAGGAATAATTTTACTGTTATCTGTCATTAATGGTTTTTAGTAAGTTGGTTGAGCTTGCATGCTTCTTATCGGTCACTCCTCTGTGTCGTTGAAAAAACTGTTGAAGCGTTTGTCTACCTCTGCCCAGTCGAGAATCTCCCAGAAGCGGTCGAGATAGTCCGCGCGGCGGTTCTGATAGTCGAGATAGTAGGCATGTTCCCAGACGTCACAGACCATAAGCGGAGTCAGACCCTGAGTGAGGGGATTTCCGGCGTTAGATGTCGTCACGATGACCGGTTTGCCATTTGCGTCGAGACAGAGCCAAACCCATCCTGAACCGAAAACGGATGCTCCTTCAGAAGCGAACTTCTTCTTGAAATCGTCAAAATCTCCATACTGAAGCGACAGGGCCTCCATAAGCTCGACACCCGGAACGCGTTTCGGCTTCGGCGAGAGCTGGAAGAAATAAAACAGATGGTTCCAAGACTGCGACGCATTGTTGAAGAGCGGTCCCGCAGGGGCAGTGCGGATAATGTCTTCGAGCGGCATGTCGGCATATTCCGTATCCTTTATCAGACGGTTAAGGTTGTCAATATAGGCGCGGGTATGTTTGCCATAGTGATAACCGACAGTACGGGCAGAGATGACGGGTTCGAGGGCATCGTCAAAATATGGGAGGCGGGGGAGTGTATAAGTCATGTGACAAAATCTTTAAAAATGGTTTTTCAGTCACAATCATAACACAAAAACGGCCTTCAAAGTTCAATCGAACAGCGAGTCCCAGTCCTTCCACACCGGCTCATAACCCTGGGCGCGGATAGCTTCGGCCACCTCGGCCGGCGATCGGTCGTCACAGACCTCGAACTGCTCCAGGCTTTCCGGACTGACGGCATATCCTCCCGGCTCGGTCTTTGAGCCGGCGCTCATCGAGTTGACTCCGAGCGACAGCATGGCGTCACGATACTCCGGCGCCTCGCGTGTAGAGTATGAAATCTCCACATCATGGTCGAAGATGCGGAAGGCGAATGTCAGCAGGGCCAGGTGTCTGTCGTCGATGATGCTGACCGGCTGGAAACCGCTCTCCGACGGCCTCATGCGCGGAAAGGCGACCGAATAACGGCTGCGCCAGTACTTCTTCTGCAGATAGCGGAGGTGACGGGCCATCATCACGGCGTCGCCCCTCCAGTCCTCGAGACCGAGGAGCGCCCCGAGTCCTATCTTGTGCAGACCCGCCTCGCCCATTCGGTCATAGCCGTTCAGACGCCACTCGAAATGGCTCTTCATTCCGCGCGGGTGATACTTCTTATAAGCCTCCTTATGATAGGTCTCCTGAAAACAGATGACCCCGTTCAGACCTGCCTTCGAGAGTCGGTAGTAGTCTGCGGCCCTCATCGGCTGGACCTCGATGGTCATGTTGTGGAAATAGGGCCGGACAGTGTGGAGCACCTTTTCGAGATAGTCCACTCCCGTCTTTACGGGATACTCACCCGAGACGATGAGGATGTTCTCAAAAGGACCGAGCTCGCGGATGGCCTCACACTCACGTTTGATTTCGTCGAGCGTGAGGGTCGTGCGTTCGAAGGGATTGTCGTGATTGAAGCCACAGTAGACACACTTGTTGGTACAGTGGTTCGAGATATACATCGGGATGTAGAGCGACACCGTCTTGCCGTAACGCTCGGCCGTGATTGAGCGGCTCAGTGCGGCCATTTCATCCAGATAGGGGAGCGCCGCGTCAGAGATAAGGACTGCGAACTCCTCCGGGGTCAGTTGTTTGGCGTTTCTACGGGCCTTGGCCAGGACACGTCTGACGTCAGCGTCAGTGGCGTTCTCAACGAGCGCCACAGTCTCGTCCCAGTCCCAACGGTTTATCTCGTCGGCAAACCCGTGGCCGAATATAGCTGAAGAAGAGGGGTCTGACTTGAAGACCCTCTTCTTCTCTTCCTGTTCTATATTTTTTTCAGAATCGTTGATCATTTGAGAGCTTTTTCACATCCGGATTCAATATCCTGAGAAATCCTCATTGCGCAGAAGTTCGGGCCGCACATTGAGCAGAACTTGTCATCGGCGTCCGGAGCGTCGCGACGGGCCTCGAGCCAGTAACGGCGTGCCTTTTCGGGGTCGAGCGAGAGGTTGAACTGGTCTTTCCACCTGAACTCGTATCGCGCCTTGGAGAGTGCGTCGTCACGAACCGTGGCGCCGGGGAAGCCCTTGGCGATGTCGGCGGCATGGGCGGCGAGCTTATAGGTGATAACCCCCTCGCGCACATCCTGCTGGTTCGGAAGAGCCAGATGTTCCTTCGGAGTCACATAGCATATCATGGCCGTGCCAAGGTTGCCGATGATGGCCGCGCCGATAGCCGAGGTGATGTGGTCATAACCAGGAGCTATGTCGGTAGTTAACGGGCCGAGTGTATAGAACGGGGCCTCCTTGCAGACGTCGAGCTGCTTGGACATGTTCTCGGGTATCTTGTGCATCGGCACATGACCCGGACCTTCGACAATAACCTGAACGTCATGCTCCCATGCCTTTTGGGTCAGTTCGCCGAGAACCTCGAGCTCAAGGAACTGTGCGCGGTCATTCGCGTCATGGATGGAACCCGGGCGCATGCCGTCGCCGAGAGAGACTGCCACGTCATACTTGTTGAGAATCTCACAGATTTCGTCGAAATGGGTGTAAAGGAATGACTCCTGATTATGCTCCACGGTCCACTGTGTCATGATGGAGCCACCGCGGGATACGCACCCCGTCAGTCTATCCTTGACCAGGTCAGCATGTTCACGCAGAACGCCGGCATGGATGGTGAAGTAGTCAACACCCTGCTCACACTGTTCAATGAGGGTGTCGCGGTAAATTTCCCAGGTCAGCTTCTTCACGTCGCCGTTGACCTTCTCAAGCGCCTGGTAGATGGGCACGGTGCCGACCGGCACGGGACAGTTGCGGATAATCCACTCGCGGGTCTCGTGGATATTGTCTCCCGTCGAGAGGTCCATCAGGGTGTCGCCACCCCAATAGCAGCTCCAGACAGCCTTGGCAACCTCTTCCTCGATGCCTGAGGAAAGGGCCGAGTTGCCGATATTGGAGTTCAGCTTGACGCTGAAGGCGCGGCCTATAATCATCGGTTCGGCCTCGGGATGGTTGATGTTGGAGGCGATGATTGCGCGACCGGCAGCCACCTCGTCGCGTACAAACTCAGGGGTGATGTAAGACTTGATTCCGCGAGCCTCATTGTCGAGGTTCTCGCGGATGGCGACATACTCCATTTCCGGGGTGATGATGCCTTTGCGGGCATAGTGCATCTGGGTCACGCGCTTGCCCTCCTTGGCGCGGCGCGGTTTGTGTGAGATGGGGAAACGTATGGCGTCCAGTTCATTCATGTCGCGGCGCATACGGCCATACTCTGAAGTAATGTCATCGAGAACCTCTGTGTCGCCGCGGCTATCGACCCACTCCAGACGTTCACGCGATAGACCCGCGTTGATGTCTATCTTGACCTTCGGGTCAGTATAGGGGCCGCTCGTGTCATAGACGGTTATATCCTCGTTGGGGGTTTCGACGCGGACATTGTCTACATATTTCACCGTCGGCATCTGGTGGATCTTACGCATTGCGACACGGATGGGGAACAGCTTTCCCTCCACATATATCTTTTCTGAGTTGGGATACTCGGTGACGCTGATATCGTTGATTTTCATTTCTTGGGTTAGGAGATTGATTGTCGAGGAAAGAAATGAACTATAATTTATTATTGGGGAGGGGAGAGAAGAGTGTTATGGTCAATGGTTGAGGAACGAGGTGAGCGGAGACGTTGCCTGGGCGGACTGCGAGATGATTCCGAGACCTGCCTCGAACGCCTCGCGGCCGGCAATGACGGCGCGTCTGAAAGCGTCGGCCATACGCACCGGGTCACCGGCGACTGCTATGGCCGTGTTCACCAGCACGGCGTCGGCACCCATCTCCATGGCCTCGGCGGCGTGGGAGGGGGCTCCGAGTCCGGCGTCTATGACTACCGGGACGTTGGCCTGCGAGATGATGATTTCAATCATGTCACGGCAGATGATACCCTTGTTGGTGCCGATGGGGGCTGCCAGTGGCATCACGGCCGAGGCACCGACTTCTTCCAGCCGCTTGCACAGGACAGGGTCCGCCTGCACGTAGGGCAGCACAACAAAGCCGTCGTTTGCCAGTTCCTCGCAGGCCTTGAGGGTCTCTATCGGATCGGGCAGGAGGTATTTGGGGTCGGGGTGAATCTCGAGCTTGATGAAATTGGTCTTGAAAATCTCACGGCTCATCTGCGCTGCGAGAACCGCCTCGCGCGCATCGCGGACGCCGGAGGTGTTGGGCAGGAACTGAACGTTGTCCCGGTTGATATGGGTCAACATGTCGTCTGTGGCCTCATTGAGAAGGTTCACGCGTTTCATGGCCACGGTGATCATCTCGGACTTGGAGGCCAGAACGGCTTCCAACATTACTTCAGGAGAAGAAAACTTGCCGGTTCCCACAAAGAGGCGCGAACCGAACTCCCTCCCTCCGATTATCAGTTTGTCAGTATGTTCCATTTATACGGTGGAGAAGCCGCCCTGAATCTGCGGCCTCTCGCTGTTGTTAGTCGGGAATTAAAAAGGATTTTTATTTATCGTGACGGTCACCGTCGTGCCTGTCGTCCCTGTCCAGCTTTTCGAGTTCCTTTTTCTCGTAGATGGCAAGAAGGTCGACAAAGCGGCGGGTTTCCTCACCTATGTCCTTGGCGAAGGCTATGGCGCCGCTGACGGCCACACCGTTGACACCGGCATCCATCAGAGCGGCGACGTCGTCATACTTCACATCGCCGATAGCTACCTTCGGGATGAGGATTTCCTCTTTCTGAGTCTTGTCGCAGATTTCACGGATACCCTCGAGGCCGAGCACGGGAGCGAGATTCTTTTTCGTCTCTGTGAAACGGTAGGGGCCAAGGCCGATATAATCGATATCGAGATAACGCACGCGTTCGATGTCGTCAATCGTGTTGGCGGTCACGCCGATTACGGCAGCGGCTCCCAACACCACACGGGCCTGAGAGGGGGGCATGTCATCTTTGCCAAGGTGAACGCCACCGACGTTCAGTTTCTTGGCCAGCTCCACACGGTCATTGAGGATCAGGAATGCCTCGGTCTCAAGACACATCGGCATAATCTCTTCGATGACCTTACCGATCTCTTCGTCCGTGGCATCCTTCATGCGGACCTGAATCCAGCGGCCGCCGCCGTCGAGCACGGCACGCACCTGGTCTTTGATAGGCACGCCACACTCCGTATTCGTAATATATTGTAACATAACTACAGTTTACTTATAATCTTATATAACGTTTCGTTACTTATAGTTAAGTATAACGTTTCTTGTCAGTTAATTATTGTGTAGAGAGAGAATTAAGTACTGCCTGAACAGGATCACCGTCCTTCAGCCGGTTCCATACGTAACCCAACATCGCAGCCCCGTGAAAGCCCATCTTTGATAACTCCGGAAATTTATCCGGAGTCACCCCTCCGAGTGCCACGGTCTTATGAGGTAATCCGCTCAGACCGACGGCGTCGAAACGGCTGACATAGCCTTTCTTGGAGATGGAATCGTAGATAGGAGAGAGAGTCTGGTAGTCTATCTGCGGATTTCTTTGGGCATCAGCAGCTTCCGCGAGCGAGTGGCTGCTCTTCGAAATCATTACAGCCTTCTCCGGGGCTTGCGGAAA
>CAZUAK010000075.1:9748-10058 GCA_964618395.1 uncultured Sangeribacter sp. | reverse complement strand
CTGCGACTGGCCAACCAGATTTTCGAGGAGCTCAAGGGGCACTTCGGCGACATGGTCTTCCGCACGGTCATCCCCCGCAACATCAAGCTCTCCGAGAGTCCCTCTCACGGGCTGCCCGTGGTCCTCTACGACCCGGACTCGCGCGGCGCCATAGCCTACGGCCAGCTGGCCAAGGAGCTAAACTCCCGCCAGCGCCGAAAGCGCCCCCGCCCCCAAGGACCCCCAGGACCCCACCGACCCCCCCGGCCCCCCCCAAGTCCCCCCCAAGCCCCCCCAAGTCCCCCACGGCCCCCAAGTCCCCGAAACCCCC
>CAZUAK010000075.1:1217-9738 GCA_964618395.1 uncultured Sangeribacter sp. | reverse complement strand
CCCCTAAGGACCTCCAGGACCCCACATATCCCCGAGGCTCCCCAAGGACCCCCAAGGCTCCTCCAAGGTCCCAGAACCCCTCATAGTTCAGTGACGCGAGCGAAGCTCGTGTGCCGATTACCCCCTAAAGCCAAAACCTAAAGCCCAAAGCCTAAATGGCCATCAAAAGAAACGCCCTCGGCCGGGGCCTCGACTCGCTCATCACCTCAGCGCGCGATGTGCAGACCGACGGCTCCTCTGCCATCAACGAAATCGACATAAACCTCATCTCCCCGAACCCAGACCAGCCCCGCCGCGCCTTCGACGAAGAATCGCTCGACGAGCTGGCCGCCTCCATCCGTGAGCTCGGAATCGTCCAGCCCCTCTCTCTGCGGGACACCGGCGACGGCCGCTATCAGATAATCGCCGGCGAACGCCGCTGGCGCGCCGCCTCGCGCGCCGGACGCGCCACTGTCCCCGCTTACATCCGCACCGTCTCCGACACCGAGGTCACTGAGATGGCCCTCATCGAGAACATCCAGCGCGAGGACCTCAACGCCATCGAAGTCGCCCTCGCCTTCAAGAAACTCATAGACAACTATCACCTCACCCAGGAACGCCTCTCCGAACGCCTCGGAAAGAAACGCGCCACCATCGCCAACCACCTCCGCCTGCTCAAGCTCCCCGCCGAGATTCAGCTCGGACTGCGCGACCGCAAGCTCGACATGGGCCACGCCCGCGCACTCCTCTCCATAGACAACCCCAAGCTCCAGCTCAAGCTCTACAACCTCATCGTCAAGGAGGGCCTGTCGGTGCGCCGCGTCGAACAGCTCGCACGCCAGTATGCCGAGCAGGGTGGGGCAGAGACCCCCGAGAAGGCCACCAAGCCCGACGACAAGGGGGAGTATGCCGAGTTCGCCGAACGCCTCGCCACATATTTCCCCACACCGGTGAAATTCTCGCGAAACGCCAAAGGTGCCGGCACGATTACGGTCAAGTTCGGCTCTGACGAGGAGCTCCACAAGCTCGTGGCCCTCTTTGAACGTTTCCGCTAACCCCAAACCTCACGGACCCAGAAGATGACTTACCCAACTCGCGAAACCTCTCCAGCCAGACGCCGCTCCGTGGCCGCCCCCACCCGGGGCGCACACCTCGGACGCCTGCTGATTGTCCTCGCGCTTGTGCTCCTCTGCGGTCTGTCACTCCGCGCCCAGGAGACGCGCCCCGAAATTTCGACCGAGGCCGCTGGGCGACTTCCCCGCCGTCCGACCACCGTGCCTCAGGACTCCTCGGTCTATATCGAAGGGGGACTCGCCATCCCGACGCCCTATGACGTAGTGCTCGAGAACGACACCACCAAAACCGTCGTCGAGGACCCCGCCAACCCATACATCGTCAGCAAGAAGAAGATATTCAACCCCTACCCGACACGCGCCGTATGGCTCTCGGCCCTCTTTCCCGGCCTCGGCCAGATCTACAACCGCCGATACTGGAAACTCCCCATCGTCGTCGGCGGCTTCATGGGCCTCGCATACGGCACCGCCTGGAACAACAACCAGTATACCGACTATACCCGAGCATACCGCGACCTGCTCGACTCCGACCCCGACACTAAGAGCTACATGAACTTCTTCCCCCCGACCACGGCCGAGGGGGACCTTGACCCCAAGTGGCTCTCCAACGTCTTGAAAACCAGGAAGGACTACTACCGGCGCAACCGCGACCTGTGTATCATCGGCATGGTCGGCCTCTACCTCCTCTGTATCGTCGACGCCTATGTCGACGCCTCTCTCGCTCACTTCGACATCTCTCCCGACGTCTCGATGGACGTCGCCCCGGCCGTCATCCCGACGACCTCGGCCACGCCGACCCCCTCGCTCACCTCGAAGGCCTCCGTCGGCCTCCAATGGGCCCTCAACTTCTGACCTAATAACCCTGACCTCATATCCCTCTCTCCTCTCTCCTCACCTTTGACCCCCTAACACTGACTTCTGACCTAAAACAACATGTTCCGCTACATCCTCCCGCTCCTGCTCTCGGCCGCTGTCGCGATTCCGGCACTCGCCGCCTCGCCCCAGAAAAAGGCCAACGTCTCTGACCTGAAATACTCCATCGTCGATTCCGAAATAGTATATCCCGAATCTTTCGAGGCCGACACCCAGAAGCTCCTCGAAGGGTGGTATATGAAAAACTATACCGCCACTGACCAGAGATATGCAAACCTCGACGACGTGGAGACGAGCGACGAGGTGATACGCAAACGTCTCAGCTCACTGCCGACCGTCATCGAGCTCCCCTTCAACAGCATAGTGCGCAACTACATTGACCGCTACACGCGCCGCGGCCGCGCACAGGTGGCCGGTCTGCTCGGCCTCTCAAACTACTATATGCCCATCTTCGAGCAGGCCCTCGAAGCCGAGAAGCTCCCGCTCGAACTCAAGTATCTGCCCGTCATCGAGTCGGGCCTCGACCCCAACGCCGTCTCGCGCCACGGCGCCACCGGCCTCTGGCAGTTCATGATAGCCACCGCCAACGGCCTCGGCCTCGAAGTCAACTCACTCGTCGACGAACGCCGCGACCCGTATGTCTCCTCAAAGGCCGCCGCGCAGTATCTCAAGACCCTCTATGAGACCTACGGCGACTGGTCGCTCGCCATCGCCGCCTACAACTGCGGCCCGGGTGCCGTCAACAAGGCCATCCGCCGTGCCGGCGGCGACCCGAAGAGCCACGACTTCTGGTCAATCTACGAATACCTCTCTCCGGAGACCCGCGGCTATGTCCCCATGTTCATCGCCGCCAACTACGTCATGAACTTCCATGACCAGCACAACATCTCGCCCGTGCTCCCCACCAAGCCGCTCGTCACCGACACCGTCGGCATCTCGGACCGCATACACTTCAACCAGATCTCGGCCGTCCTCGACATACCCGTCGAGGAGCTGCGCATCCTCAACCCGCAGTATCGAGCCGACCTCATCCCCGGTTCGGCCGACAAGGTCTACATGCTGACTCTCCCGGGCCGTCAGATACAGGCCTTCATCCTCTCCGAAAACGACATCCTCGCCTATGACGCCGACAAGTATGCGGTGCGCGAGACCGTGAACCCCGGCGACGCCGTCAACCTCGCCGCCCTCGACTCTAACGACGTCTATGCCGAAGAGACCGGAGACGAAGAGGTGCTGACCGCCGGCCGCCCCGTCTCGGTGGTAGAGGTTGCCGAGCCGGCACCCGCCGCATCGCGTCCCGCCGCCACCGGCAAGAAGCACACCGTCACCCACACCGTGGCCCAGGGCGAGACACTGTCGGCCATCGCCACCCTCTATGACGTTGATGTCGCCGCCATCAAGGCCGAGAACGGACTGCGCCGCTCAGCGGTGCGCGCCGGCCAGCAGCTGAAGATAACGACCGCCAAGGCCGACGTCGCCAAGACCCCGGCCACTGCCGCCGCCCAGCCCGCAAAAGCCTCCGCCACACAGAAAAAGGCTGACACTCAGAAGAAACAGTCCGCACCCAAGACTGTCACCCACACCGTCAAGTCAGGCGAGAGCCTCTACGTCATCGCCAAGAAATACGGTGTCACCGTAGACGCCGTCAAGCAGGCCAACGGCATGACCAAAGACATGCTTCAGCCCGGCGCCACCCTGAAGATACCCGGTGCCGCCACAGCCACCGGCACCTCCAAGAAGAAGTCCTCGGCCAAATCCGGCACCGCCAAGAAGTCCGGCTCCAAGAAGTCCAAGAAGCGCCGCCGCTAAGCCATAGCCTCACCGATAAAGCATTGTAGCGCAGGCTTCCAGCCTGCCCCGAGTCACTTCCAAATCATTTCCAAGTCATTGGGGCAGGCTGGAAGCCTGCGCTACAATGCTTTATCGGTGAGCGGTTCTTCGTCGCTGCGGGTTTTTCTTCGTCGCTGCGGGTTTGCACCCCGCAGCTAATATCCTCAAAGATTTTCGGCCGCCGAATTGTTAATTTTTTCCGTCGCTGCGGGTTTGCAACCCGCAGCTTGTATGCCCCCTTTTTTCCGTCGCTGCGGGTTTGCAACCCGCAGCTGATATCCCCAAATATTTTCGGCCGCCGAATTGTTAATTTTTCGCCCGAAAAAAATCTGAAATCTTAAATTGGATTTCCCCTTCCTTTCGATAAACCCTGTTAAGGTATTATAAAACAAATATATAGCAAAAAATAAACCGTTAACGAAGCTTAATAAAAGTTAAAACGGGGGGGGGGTGATTTTATCCACCTATTGTATACGGTTTAAAAATGTTGTATCTTTGCACGCTGTTAGGAGACCCTCTCTCCCGACAATGTGTATAATATGTCCAATATTAGGTAAGAATTAGTCGAAAGAAGTTTACAATTAGGTTACTAAAACAGGGCTTGTCTACTTACCCACTAACCTTCTTGGAGTCTTTGCTAACTTTTACGCTACAAACTAAATACGTCTAATCGATAGGGAAGGACCCGATCGTTGAAGTTCCCTGGTGATCGAACTTTGACGGCGCGGCCCGACTTTATTATTGAAGTTCTTACATGAGAAAGTATCTCGGACGCCGGTTAGCCATGCTGGCCTTTTCGCTTGTCTCTGCTTTTTCTATGGTCTCGGCCCGCACCCACGAGGACGTGGCCCTGAAGACCAACATCCTGACTGACCTCACACTCAGCCCCAACATCGGTGTAGAAGTCGGCCTCGCCCCCAAGTGGTCTCTCGACCTCACCGGCCAGGTCAACTTCTGGTCAATCAAGGGCCACAAGTGGAAACACTGGGTCTTCCAGCCCGAAGCCCGCTACTGGTTCTGTCAGCGCTTCGGCGGACACTTCCTCGGCCTGCACGCCATCGGCGGTCAGTACAACTTCGGCCACATCGGCATCAAGCAGAACTTCCTCGGCTCAAACTTCAGCGAACTTCAGAACAAACGCTTCCAGGGCTGGGGCGTCGGCGCCGGCATCGCATACGGTTACGCTTGGCCCCTCTCGCTACACTGGAACCTCGAGGCCGAAATCGGCATCGGCTGGATATACACCCGCTATGACGTATATCCCTGCACCGGCTGCGGCCGCAAAATCGATGAGAACAGAACCCACAATTATGTCGGCCCGACTAAGGCTGCCCTCAATATTGTATATCTCTTCTAACTCCGGTAAATACAGACTCACACCATGTCCAAATTATTCAGTCGTGCATTTCTTGCGGCAGTGACTCTGTCAGGTGCCCTCTCGGCCACCGCCGCCGGTTCAGCCCCGGGTGTCAAGACCCTCCAGATATATCCCTCTGACGAACATCTCGGGATAGAGTTCACTTTCAACCCCGCCGAGGTTCACCTTCCGCTCAACAAGCTCGTAAAGGTCACCCCCGTCCTGCGCTCCGTCTCGGGCAACGACTCTGTCGTCTTCCCCTCTTTCGAGATCGCGGGCAAGAACTCATACTACTACGCCCTGCGTGACGACCGCAAGGTCTACCGCGCCGGCCAGGGAGCCGAGGAGAAATATCTCGCAAACGTACCCTTCGAGGAGTGGATGAGCCAGTCCGACCTCGACTTCCGCATCGAGGCCAAGGGATGCTGCGGTGTCCAGAGCGGCCCGGACGTGCTCGAGCCGGCCGCCCACATCGACCTCGTACCCGTTCCCTTCAACGCCGTCTTCTCCTGCACCCCTCCCGTGGCTCAGGGCACCAAGTCGCGCTCAATCGCCGGCCGCGCATACGTCAACTTCCCCGTGAACCGCACGGAGATCTATCCCGACTATATGCGCAACCCTGTGGAGCTTCGCAAGATCCTCTCCACCATAGACACCGTCCGCTTTGACCGCGACGCCACCGTGAAGGCCATCGAGCTGACCGGTTACGCCTCGCCCGAGGGTCCATATCAGAACAACGTCCGCCTTGCCGCCGGACGTACCGAGGCGGTGAAGAACTATGTCGCCCGCCAGTATGACTTCCCCTCGTCGGTCTATCACACAAAGTCCATCGCCGAGGACTGGGCCGGCCTGCGCGACTCCATCGCCGCCTCCACACTCGACGACAAGTGGGCAATGCTCGACTTCATCGACAACGGAAACGTCCCCATCGAGAAGCGCAACGACGTCTTCCGCCAGCGTTTCCCCCGTCAGTATGCCTACCTGCTGAAGAACGTATACCCCTGGCTGCGTCACACCGACTATAAGATCGACTACGAAATCAAACAGTATACCGACGTCGAGGAGATAAAGCAGATCATCAAGACCAATCCCCGAAACCTCGACCTCAACGAGTTCTACCTGGCCGCCAACAGCTACGGCGTCGGCACTCCGGAGTATGACGAGGTCTTCACGACCGCCGTCGCCATCCACCCGACCGACCCGGTGGCGAACCTCATAGCCGGCATCGCCGCCATGAGCCGCGGCGACTATGACCGCGCCGAGACGCTCCTCTCGCGTGCCGACGACGGCGCCGAGGCCGACTATGCCCGCGGAACCCTCGAGGCCCTGCGCCAGAACTGGACCACCGCCGTCCCCCTCTTCGAGAGCGCACGCGCAAAGGGCGACACCCGCGCACAGGCTGCCCTCGACGAGATTGAACGCGTAAGGTCCCAGAAGACCGGCGTCGAAATATACGAACCCTTTCAGTAAGATTCCGCCCTGCGGCAGGCTCCCTTAAACAGGGCCTCGGCCGCGACCTGACATTAAGAATACAATTCTCAATTATAAATAATCAATTACTAACCCCCATGAACATGAAAAAATTTAGTTCATTAGCACTCTGCGGTCTGACCCTCCTGGGCCTGGCCTCCTGTGCGACAGACGAGCCGTCGGGCGGCAAGATCGACCCGACGAAGGGTGATGTGTACGCCACGCTGACCCTTTCGCTCCCCACACGTTCATCAACGGACACCAGCGGCGAGACCAACTCTGACGCAGACCCCGACTATGAGGTAGGTTTCGACAGCGAGAACTTCGTTCGCGGCGTCTATGTCCTGCTCGCAACCCAGAACACCGACGGCGCATGGCAGTATGTCGGCAGCTCCTATCAGGACAATGTGATGGCCAACGGCTTGAACGGCAACAACGTGACCTATACCCTCTCTTTCGAGTCTTCTGACCTCGCAAAGGCAATCGCCTCTGCCGAAGGTGAGAGCACCGATGTGAACGTCTTCGCCTACTGTAACCCCACCGACGCCCTCATCACCGCGATGAACACCGTGAAGACCAACGCTGCCGCCGGCAACCTCGACCTCACCGAGTTCTTCAACAACGGCGCCGAGACTCTGACCAACCCCAACGGCAACGGCGCATGGTCTGCCAACAGCTTCCTGATGACCAACGCACGCATCTCTGCCCCCGTTTCGATTCCCGACTACTCACAGCTCGTGAAGATCCACGGCAATATCGAGACCCCGCTCCACCTCGGCACCGTTGAGGTTGAACGCGTTGCTGCCCGTTTCGACTTCCGTGACTATGTCCTCAACGACAAGATCACCGGCGAGCCCTATGCACCCAACACATATCCCGTTCGTATAGGCTCCACTGACGACATCGTGGCCTTCGTCGAGCTTCAGGGCCTCGCTCTGGTCAACCAGGCCAAGGAGTTCTACTATCTCCCCCGTGTCTCCAACACCGGTCTTAACGGTGGCGTTGGCTTCGAACTCTGCGGTGTCGAGACTCCGACAAACTATGTCGTTTCTCCCAACGCTGACTTGAAGTCTTCCGAGCAGGCAAGCTCTCTCTCACGTCTCTTCTTCTCGCCCCTCTATGCAGAAGGCCAGACCGTGAACCCCAAGTCTTTCAACTACACTGCGTTCAGCTCGCTCACTATTCAGGACAACTGGAACGGTCCCGACCGTTACAAGTTCTGGACATACTGCACCGAGAACACCATCCCCGGTGTACAGACTCAGCACGAAGGCATCACTACCGGTGTTTACTTCAAAGGCCAGATCCTTCCCTCGGCTGAGCCCGTTAACCTCGTAGATTGGGATGAGACCACGACTCAGGCTCAGAAGGTCGCATGGGCTATGGCAAACAAGCAGCCCCTCTACTACTTCAAGGACGAGACCAACAACGTTATCTATGCTGGTGTCCGCGACCTCATCCAGGTGGCTCAGCAGAACCCCTCTTCCAAACTTCACGAGGCGGTGGTTGAGGCCTTCGGTGACATCGACTCTCCGTCATTCAACCTCAACGATGTTTCTGACCTCCGCCAGTCTGTAGCCGGTATCGGCATATACCGTCCCCAGGGTGACAAATACTACGTTTACTACTTCTACAAGAACCGTCACAACGACAACAACCTCGACACCGAAATGCGTGCCATGGAGTTCGCAACCGTGCGCAACAACATCTACAAGCTCTACGTGTCTAACATCCACAAGTTCGGTCATCCCGGCGACACTCCCGACGATCCCGATCCGGAAGATCCCGATGATCCCGACGAGACCGAGAAGGTATACTTCGACGTTGAGGTTCAGGTTCTCCCCTGGGTTGTACGTGTGAACTCTATCGAATTCTAACCATCCCCCTTCAATAAGAAACCGGAGAGCGTCCGTCAGCCGGACGGACGCTCCCCCAACCC
>CAZUAK010000075.1:0-1117 GCA_964618395.1 uncultured Sangeribacter sp. | reverse complement strand
GGAAATGAAGATCAAAGGTCTACGACATATATCGGTCCTCATGCTCACGCTCCTCGCGTGTGTCATGGGCCTATCCCTTACTTCCTGTCACGCCGTGTGGGAAGACGAACCCGAGTGTCCCCGAGGACTCTCAATCCGGTTCGTGTACGACTACAACATGGAATATGCCAACGCTTTCATGTCGCAGGTCCACTGCCTGACCGTGTTCGTTTATGACCAGGACGGAAACCTCGTCAAAACCGTCACCGAGACAGACCGCAACAATCTTTCGGACGAAAACTGGAGAATGAACATCGACCTGCCCGAGGGCACGTACCGCGTGTATGCCTACGGCGGAATGGCCTGTGACGACGCCTCTTTCGAGTTTGAAGGCAACCTTGACGACAACTTTGACCGCCGCGTGATGCTCAAGCCCTCCATGCTCACATCGCCCGCCGGCACAAACCTGCACCCCCTCTTCTTCGGCGAGCTCAGACAACCCGGCTCTGCCGACTATCCTGACCTCCCCGTCGTCGGATATAACGACTCAGACTATCAGAAGATAACCGTCTACATGATGAAGGACACAAACAACGTCCGCATCATCATGAACAACGTAGACAACTCTCCGATATATGCCGACGACTTCAAGATAACCCTCAGGGACAACAACACTCTCTTCAACTATGACAACTCGCTGCTCGACACCCCGGAAGTCACCTATTGGCCATGGTCAAAGGGTGAGGTGAACGCCTCGCGCTCGGACGCCTTCGATGTCCGCGCCGGTGAAGACGAGGACGCCGCAGCCGACGAGGACGAAGACGCCCCGCTGCTTCCCTCGTTCGCCTTCGCCGAGCTCTCCACCTCGCGTTTCGTAACCGACTCGAACGCCATCCTCGAGATCGAAGAGATATCCACCGGCCGCAAGGTGCTCTCCATCCCCCTTGTGCAGTACCTTTTGCGCTACAAAGGGGAGAACATCGCCAACATGCGTAACCAGGAGTTCCTGGACCGCAAGAGCGAATGGGAGCTCTCCATGTTCCTCGAGCGCAGGACCGAAGGCTGGTATACCGTCCAAATCAAAATCGAAAACTGGACCGTCCGCGTCAACGACGCCAGCGAAGACCGCAACCCCTAA